>JAMWCK010000022.1 GCA_023819625.1 Candidatus Omnitrophota bacterium
CCTGAGATCTACGAGATAATTAGAAAGGAACTGCGGCGCCAGCAGAAAACCATCGAACTGATTGCCTCGGAAAATTTTACCTCTTTGGCGGTTTTGGAGGCGCAGGGTTCAGTCTTAACCAATAAATACGCTGAAGGGTATCCTGACCATCGTTGGTACGGTGGTTGCATATATGTGGATGAAGCCGAGAGACTGGCGATTGCGCGGGCAAAGAAATTGTTTGGCGCCGAGCACGTTAATGTCCAGGCACACTCAGGAACCCAGGCGAATATGGCTGTTTATTTTGCGGTCTTAAAGCCACAGGATAGGATTATGGCGATGGACTTGGCCTGCGGTGGGCATCTTACGCACGGCCATCCACATAATTTTTCCGGGATGTTTTATAAAGTCTTTACCTATGGTGTAAACAGAAGGACGGAGATGTTGAATTATGATCAGATTATGGAGCTGGCGAAAAGATATAAGCCGAAGATGATTTTAGCCGGTGCATCGGCATATCCCAGGATTATAGATTTTAAGCAATTCCGTAAAATTTGTGATAAAGTGGGGGCATATTTGTTTGTGGATATGGCGCACATTGCGGGGTTGGTAGCTGCAGGTATTCATCCCTCTCCGGTTCCCTATGCCGAATTTGTTACCTCTACCACACATAAAACGCTACGTGGTCCGCGGGGGGGATTTGTGATCTGCAAAAAGGAATTTGCCAAAAAAATAGATAGTTTAATTTTTCCCGGAATTCAGGGAGGGCCTTTAATGCATGTCATTGCCGCCAAGGCAGTTGCCTTTAAGGAGGCAATGAGTGAGAGCTTCCGTAATTACCAAAAGCAGGTAGTGAAAAATTCCCAGGCCCTCGCAAGGGCACTTTCGGAAAGGGGTTTTCGCATTGTTTCCGGCGGAACAGATACGCACCTTTCGCTTATAGACTTGACTCCCAAAGGAATTACTGGCGCCCTTACCTCGGATATCTTAGAGAAAGTAAATATCACCGTAAATAAGAACCTTATTCCTTTTGATCCGCAGGGTCCTGCCACTACCAGTGGCATACGTTTAGGCACACCCGCGGTAACTACGCGGGGAATGAAAGAATTACAGATGAAAAAGATTGCCGCCTTTATTAACGAGGCAATTGCGGCAAGAGATGAGCCTGAGAAATTATCTGAGATTAAAGAGAAGGTTTTAAATCTGATCAAGAGGTTTCCATTATATCCGCAATTGTGGAATATTTGGAGGTGAGACCTCCGAATATATTGGAAATGAAAGGGTTAGGAACTGTTACGCGAGATGCAGGAAGGAAGAGTAGGGTGAAGAAAAAAGCTTTATCTAAACGGCCGAGTTGGGACGAATATTTTTTGGAAGTAGCGCATTTAGTGACTAGGAGATCGACGTGTCTTCGGCGTTGTGTGGGCGCGGTTTTGGTTAAAGATAAAAAAATTTTAGCCACCGGTTATAACGGTGCACCTTCAGGATTAGCGCATTGTTTGGATACAGGTTGTCTAAGGGAAAAATTAAAGATTCCCTCAGGCGAACGCCACGAACTCTGTAGGGGCCTACATGCAGAACAGAATGTGATTATTCAGGCAGCCCTGCATGGCGTAAGCACCAAAGAAAGCATCCTTTATCTTACCCATCAACCCTGCATTATTTGTGCTAAGATGCTCATTAATGCCGGGGTAAGAGAAATTGTCATTGCTAACGGTTATCCGGATAAGATGGCCGCGGCTATTTTACGTGAAGCCAAAATTAAAGTAAGAAAACTTAAAAAATGAAGTGCCCTTATTGCGGTTATAGAGAAGACAAGGTTGTAGATTCGCGGGCAACCCAAGGCGAGGCTTCAATTCGGCGCCGCCGCGAATGTCTAAAATGTGGCAAACGCTTTACCACTTACGAATATGTGGAGCAGGTCTCTTTAATGGTGGTAAAAAAAGATGGTCGCCGCGAACCATTTGACCGCAAAAAAATTTTAGCCGGAATAATGAAGGCCTGTGAAAAGAGGCCGGTGAGTATGGAAAAAATGGAGGAGATTGTTACTTCGGTTGAGCGGGTAATTCAGAGAAAAACAGATCGTGAAGTACCCTCATCGCGCATCGGAGAACTGGTAATGGAAAAGTTAAAGACCTTAGATGATGTGGCCTATGTAAGATTTGCTTCGGTTTATCGGCAGTTCCGTGACCTCAGTCAGTTTATGGAAGAGTTAAAGGGAATATTAGATAAACAAAAACCCAAAAATAAAAAACCAAAAAGGAGTTTATCAAGATGATTGAGATGGAATTAAATAAAATTGTGATTGATGAGCGAAGGCATGACCAGCTCATTGTCTTAAAAGAAAAAGGCGGAAGCCGGATTTTGCCTATTGTTATTGGCTTAAGCGAGGCATCAGCAATAAAGATGAAAATCAGTGGTTTTACTCCCCCCCGGCCATTAACCCACGATTTATTGTATTCCACGATTAAAAATTTAGATGCCCACATTGAAAAGATTATTATTGATAAATTAGAAGAAAATACCTTCCACGCCAAGCTTGTCATTCAAACCGATTCGGGTAAAATCAAATTTATTGATGCCCGGCCCTCAGATAGCATTGCCCTGGCAGTAAGGGCAAAAGTGCCAATATTTGTTGAGGATGAGATTTTAAGACAATCAGAGATATTTAATCAAGAGAAATAGTCACCCTGATATGAGATTTTGTCTTAAAGAAGAAGACCAAAGGCTCCTTAAGAGTATCTTGGATTTCTCCCGCAGGAAAAATAAAAAACTTTATCTCGTGGGAGGGTATCTGCGCGATATTCTCTTAAAAAGAGAAAAAAACCATCCCGATATTGATTTCTGCTTGAATAGGGGAGCAATAAGTTTTGCTAAAGATTTACAAAAAAAATTAAAATCCGGATTTGTAATTTTAGACCGCAGACATCCTGCGGCGCGTCTCGTAAAGAAGATAAAAGACAAAACTTATACCCTGGACTTTACCGATTTTCGTGGTAAGACTCTGGAAGAAGACTTAAGACATCGGGATTTCACCATCAATACCTTAGTCCTGGAATTGGATAAGGTATTTAGCCCTTACCCTAAGAGAAATTTTTTTGATTTTTTTCATGCCCAGGAAGACCTAAAGGAAAAGGTTATCCGAATGGTTAACCCCTGCGCATTTGATGAGGATCCTTTAAGAATTTTACGTGCCTTTAGTTTTGCCTCTACATTTAATTTTAAGATTGATAAAGAGACTTTAAGACAGATAAAATTAAAAAAAAATAAATTGTCTTCGGTCTCTTTTGAGCGTATCCGTGATGAACTATTTAAGATTTTCCAGAATCCTTCTTGTTTTGACTATGTTTTAGAATTAGATAAATTAAGGATCCTTGAGATAATCTTGCCTGAGATTAAGATGATGCGTGGTGTAAGTCAAGGTCCATATCATCACCTTGATGTCTGGCAGCACAGCCTGGAGACATTAAGACAACTGGAGATGGCACTTTGGGAATTTAGGCAAAATAAGGATCTTTGGGATTATCTTGATGTGGTGATTTCTCACCCAAGAAAGCGCCTGGCTTTATTAAAATTAGGTGCGCTTTTACATGATATCGGAAAACCTAAGGCCCGGCGGCGCCAAGGGAAAAAAATTATCTTTCATGGTCACGAGAGAATCGGTTTTGAGATTACGAAAAATGTTATCCAGCGCCTGCGTTTGTCTAACGTGGAATTAGATGCCCTAGCAAAGATGATTCTCTGTCATCTGCGTCCGGGCTATCTGGCAGATAATGAGACAATCACCCCAAGGGCAAGATTTAGGTTTTTTCGTGATGCCGGCGATGAGGCGGTAAGTGTGCTTTTAATCTCTCTGGCTGACCAGCGTTCAACCAAAGGTCCTCTGACGACTCGGCAATCACGGCTACGGCACGAAAAGACAGTTTTTTCTTTAATCAAAGAGTATTTTAAGAAGAAAGAAAACCGACCCCGCCGCCTTATAAACGGAGATGATTTAATTAAAAGATTTAAATTAGCACCTTCGCCTCTAATTGGAAAAATTTTACGCGAAGTAGAAGAATTACAGGCCATTGGTAGGATTAAGACAAAAAAAGAGGCCTTTCAGGTAGCCAGAAAATTTATTTAACAAAGTAACAAAGGGGACGTTTCCCAGTTCTATAACTCTTTGAAAAATAAATAGATATAAACGTTAGTTCCGTCAATTCCGTTTGTTCTGTCTATTCCGTTGTCTATTTAGCCGAGATAACCATAATCTAGGCGGTTGATATGGACGTTTGAGGAGAGAAGGTATTATGCTAGAGATTGCATTCAGAACATTTAACTCTATTGCCATCTTGGATTTAATGGGCAATATTGATATTGATGCGGCCAACTTTATTGAAATGGTGGGCTGGTGTTTGGGTAATGGCTATAGAGAGATACTCTGCAATTTTAGCGAGGTAAATTTAGTGGATTATGCCGGCTTATCGGTATTGGCCATTGCCTATAAAGATGTACTCAATCATAAAGGGACGATGAAATTAGTAAATGTTTCACCCCACATCAGAAGGGTATTTTCTTTAGTATATATGGACAGGGTGCTTGAGATTTACGAAGACGAGGATTTTGCCCTCCGCAGTTTCCAGGAAGATAAAGTAATTGCCGAGATTAAAAAGAAACACCTGCGGCGCAGATTTCCCCGGCTGGATTTGGACATAGGCGTGGAATTTAAATCTAAATCTAAGGATGAGCCCTTTCGTCAAGGCAGGGTCTTAAATATAAGTGCAGTAGGGATGTTGGTATTTGCTGAGTGTATCTACCCATTAGGAGAGATACTTGAGGTGCGGCTTCTGCTTTTACCTCAACCTGGGGAAGTGGAACTGGAGGCACGTGTAGTCTGGCTAGTAGAGAAAGAACTTCAGCCACAGATTTATCCGGGCATGGGTTTAGAATTTTATAACCTGGATAGTTTGACCCAAAAGAAAATTCTGGAATTTGTGGAAAGGAATCTTCCTTTGGGTTCTACACCGGATACTTAAAAATAGTCACATACTAATTAATTAAAAGGAGACAAGATGAGATCAAAAATTGTCTTATGTTTCTTGGTATCTTTTGCTTTTGTTTCCGGTGTACAGGCAAACACAGAAGAAAATGTTTCTTTAAGATTTATGCCGGCAAAGGCAGTTGATGCACAATCAGGAGAGATTGAGCTGATAAGGACAGAAACGGAATTTAGTCACAAGATAAAAATAAAAGGAAGCTTGCCGCTACGTTTCGCATTAAACAGTGAATACTTAAGTATAGAAAATACTACCGCCGTCAACTTGCCAGCTCATCTTACGGCTATAGGTTTTGATTTAGAAACAACCCTGCCCTTTTTTAATCTTAAAGATACCTATTTTCGGCTGGGTCTAAGCCCTTCTTTCTTTAGCGATGACTGGAATTTTCGCGCTTCCGCATTTCGTCTACCGATGCGTTATCTTCTCATCCATAAGCCAAATGATAAATTGACCCTGGTTGCGGGATTAGCCATTTATCCTGATTTTAAAAATAAATGCTGGCCGATTTTGGGTTTTATCTATCAGCCAAATGCCCGATTTAGCTTCAATCTCATACCTAAAAAGCCAAATATCACCTATGCCTTAAATGAAAAAATAGATTTGTTTGCCGAAGGCGGACTTTCCTTTGAAGAATTTGAGGTAACCAAAGATAACTTAAAAAATGTAGTTTTGAGTTATCAAGAGATGCGGCTGGGAACAGGAATGACGTATAAGATAAATAAATTCTTTAAGAGTTCTTTCTTGATCGGTGGGGCATTCAACCGTAGATTTCAATACCGTGATAGTTTAGGTAAGGTAGAAATAAAAGATGGCCTATATAGCGAATTTAGAATTGAGACAGAATTCTAAAGAATTAATGCCGGATCTACTTTCAAAAAGGCGCGCCGGTATTTTAGTTGGTTTGTTTTGTGTATATTCACAAAAGAGTCAGGGGATTGGTGATTTTCAGGATTTAAGGCTGCTGATTGATTTCTGCCATAAGACAGGAAATTCCCTGCTTCAACTTTTGCCGATGAATGAAGTGGGTCTGACGTTCTGTCCCTATGATGCCTTAAGTTCCTTTGCCCTTGAGCCAATGTATCTATCGCTTGAGCAATTTCCTCAAATAGAAAAGTTAAAGAAATTTTTTTCTGTAAGAAACAACTATGTGAATTATTCAATAAAGGAGGCAAAGATTGGTTTCTTGCGCGAGATTTTTTTTCAAAAAAAAGAAACTGCCTGCTTAACAGAGTTTAGACAAAAGAATGAATATTGGCTGGAGGATTTTGCCCTGTATAAGGTGCTTAAGGATTATCATCAAGGCAATCCTTGGTGGGATTGGGAGGAAAAATATAAACACCGCGATCCAGCTGCACTTAAAGCCTTTTCCCAAGACCATCGAGAAGAGATTGATTTTCAGATTTGGCTGCAGTGGCTTGCCTTTAGACAATTTAGCCTAGCAAAGGAATATGCAAACTCTAAACAAATTTTACTTAAAGGAGACCTACCTATTTTAGTTTCCCGCGACAGTGCGGATGTTTGGGCGCATCCTGAATTTTTTAAATTAGAATTTGTTGCTGGTGCCCCACCGGATATGTATTGCGCAAAAGGACAACGCTGGGGGATGCCTACTTATAACTGGCCGGCTATTGAGGCAGACAATTGGCGATACTTAAAAGAGAAATTACACTATGCGGAAAATTTTTATGACCTCTTAAGGATTGACCATGTGGTCGGGTTATTCCGGATCTGGACTATCCCTTACAATGAACCACCAGAGACTCATGGCCTAAATGGTTTCTTTGACCCTGCTGATGAGACAAAGTGGGAGGGGCAAGGAAGAAAGATATTATCGGTGATGCTAAAGAACACACGCATGTGTATTTGTGCCGAAGACTTAGGTATCATTCCTGAGGTCTGCCCTAAAACCTTAGAAGATTTACGCATTCCGGGTAATGATGTGCAGCGCTGGAAAAAAGATTGGAAGCTAAAACACGATTTTTTACTTCCTAAGGATTATCGGTTCCTGTCGGTAGCGATGCTTTCCACGCACGATACCACCAATTGGCCGGCGTGGTGGGAAAACGAAGCCGGAACAGTGGATGAGGCACTAATAATGCAAAGGTGTAATGAACGCGGAATTGATTATCATCGCTTAAAATCGCGCTTATTTGATGCCCGCCGCTCAAGGCACGGGAGATTGCGTTGGCGCGAAGATATTGATTCGGTTAAGAAATTGGTAGATATTTTAGGTAAGCCCAAAGAGCAATTAAAGGATTTCATTGAGTTTTACGAAAATAGTTATCAAGAGAAGGAGAAACTCTGGAGGCATCTGGGCCTAAAGGGTGCAATGCGTGAGAGTTGCGATAAGGAAATTCTTAAGGCCGCCTTAAAGATTACTCTGGATAGTCGCGCGATATTTTGTATCAATACCCTCATCGACTGGCTTTTTTTGGCGGACATATTTAAAGGCGATGCATATCAATACCGCATAAATACCCCTGGTACCATTAGCAGGAGGAACTGGTCTCTTTTAATTCCGATTTCACTGGAGGAGTTACTAAACCATAAAATTGTCAAAGAGATAAAGAAGATGGTGGAATCTTCAGGAAGGATTTAAGACAAAAAGATGCGGATTAAAGATTGTAAAATTAGCGTTATTCAAGGTGATATTACAATATTAAAAGTCGATGCTATTGTCAATGCCGCAAATAATAAATTGCTGATGGGTGGCGGAGTTGCAGGAGCAATCAAGAAAAAAGGTGGTAAGATTATTGAAGAAGAAGCAATAAAAAAAGGTCCAATTGAAATTGGGGATGCGGTAGCCACCGCTGCAGGTAGTTTGCCCGCTAAATACGTAATCCATGCCGCAACGATGGGATTAGACTTCAAAACCGATGAGATAAAAATCCGCAACGCAACCAGAAATGCCTTAAAGGTAGCCGCAGAATTAAAAATTAAGTCTCTCGCCTTTCCTGCCTTGGGTTGTGGCGTAGGAGGGTTTCCCTTTTTGGCCTCGGCTAAAATTATGGCACAAGAGGTCCTGCGGCACCTTAGAGAGCAAAAATCCCCTCTTAAAGAGATAATTTTCTGCTTATACGATAAGGAGGCCTACGCTATTTTTCAAAAAGGGCTAACCGGATATCTTGAATATGTTACCAACAAATTACAGAATGGACCGTTTGTTACAGTAGATGCAATAATCCAAATAAACGATGGTATTGTCGTCATTAAAAGAAGTAATCCTCCTTTTGGCTGGGCGCTTCCGGGTGGATTTGTAGATTACGGGGAGAGTTTGGAGGAGGCAGTAAAAAGAGAGGCAAAAGAAGAAACCGGTTTAGATTTAACTGAACTTAAGCAGTTTCACACCTATTCTGACCCCGACCGCGATCCCCGCTTTCATACCATTGCCACAGTATTCATTGCCAAGGCCAAAGGAGAACCCAGGGCCGCAGACGATGCTGAAAAGATAAAGGTAGTAAAATTAAACGAAATTAAAAATTTAGATTTTGCCTTTGACCATAAGAAGATCTTAGAAGATTATCTAAAATTTGGCAGGCGACCTTGACGTCCTTGCCAAAAATATGTTATACTTTAAGTGTAAATTGAAAAATTTGACAATTTGACAAAGTGACCTGCTGAAAAATCCGCACAAGATGTGGCGGACCTGCTCAGATTTATGGCGGGGGCAAACTAAGGGTAACCTTAGGGCGCAAAGCTTCCGGCCCCGGAGGGTGGGGTAGCGGGGTTGCCAAAGAGGTAAAAACCTTGAGACAACCTCAAGGTTTTTTTGTTGATTAAGAGCCCTAAAGATTTACCTTTAGGGCCTTTTATTTGGGGGTCAGTTATCCGCCACACTTTGTGGCGGTTCCCTGGAGGTGAGAAAGATGAAGGATAAAATTAAGACCCATAGAGTAGTCACTTTTTTAACCCGCGAGGAACTGGAATTCCTAGATAAACTTAAAAAGGATATGATGTTTTCTACAGGTGCGCACATCTCCTGTTCCCAGATTCTTAAGGACCTGGCAGAACTGCTGGTTAAAACAAATATGAGTGCGATTGGTATCAAAGATAATGCGGCTTTAGAAAAAAAGATGGCCGAGGCACTGGCGAAGCTTTACCCGCGGCAAATTAAGCAGTAGCACTAAAAGGCAAAATGAAATTTTATCCTCCGGATGCACAGATTTCTAAATTATTGACTAAAGGCGGAGTGATGTTTTTTACGATAGAGCGCCCGGATTTCCTGTATCGGGGGGCGGTTGTATTATCTTCGGTAAATGCCCGGGGTAAGCACACGCGGATTGTCTTAGGCAAGGTATACAGGTGCAAATAAGGATAAGGGACAAAATGAGACCACAGAGTAAAAGGATACAGAAGAAAAATAAAAAACATCCTAAAAAAATGAGTTTTCTGCAAGCCTTTCGTCTCTACGCCGGCATGCCTGTGGGAATATAAACTTCTGGATTTTACAACCTTAAGGATTCTCTATCGAGGGTTTTGAAAATCAGAAACTCAACCCTCTCTTAATTGTTTCTCAGCATCTACGATATCACGGTTAATCACGTGGATCGTCTTGCGGATTTTTTCTCTTAAGGTTCTTGAGGTAACCTTAGCATCGTTAATTTCCCGCAAAATCTGTACTGCCATCCGGAAATACCGCACTACTTCGCCTTCATCGGTATCGGTATATTGCAGGATTTTATTAAAATTCATACCGCGCAGCCATGCCTCTATGGCTGTGCTTAAGTGGAAGGCAGGGGATTTGCTAAAGGGATAAATTTTATATCTTTGTTCTTTGTGTCTTATCTGGGCATAGATTTCCTCTGTAATCTGTTTAATTCGGCGGCTATTCTTGGATAATACGCCGAGATGTTGGTTTTTCCGCGGCTCAAAAACTATCGCTAAGGACAAAACTCCCAGGCCAAACTCATCTAATTGTTCCAGAATATTATTATCATATAATTCAGCTAAAATTAGCTCGTATCCATAAACGGATTTAGCAAATTTACCTTTTTGTGTGAGAATGCCATCCAGGATATAATTCCAATCTTTGAGCAGTTTTAATTTTGCCTCAATTAATCTCAAGGCCTCTTTTTGTTCGTACTTACAGGATTGAAAATAATGCAAAGAAAGGGGATAGATTTTGTACAAATCTTCCTTATACCTTGCATAGAGATTGAGGATGGTGGCATAAGAGGTATTGAGTTGGCTTTTTACCTCCTCGGGTCTTCCATAGATAATCCGCTTTACTTCTTCAAAATTAATGTGATGAGGATTAATCCGGCAATACACAAAACCTTGTTTATCCATTCCCCGTCTGCCCGCGCGTCCAGCCATCTGATAGAAATCACGCGTCTTTAAATTCCGGATATACCGGCCATAAAATTTGCGCAATTCATCAAAGATTACCGAACGACTGGGCATGTTAATCCCTAAGGCAAATGTTTCGGTAGTAAAGATTACTTTTAACAGCCGGCTCGTAAAGAGCCGTTCCACCACTTCTTTTAAGGTCGGTAGCATTCCCGCATGGTGATAGGCAATACCGCGCTGGACTAAAGGATATAATATTTGGGCGCTGCGTTCATGCTGTAGGTCAAAACGCGCACAGAGTTCATTAAATAGATGCGTAATTTGGGCTCTTTCCTGGTCATTCAGAAAATTATAGCCAGAGAGTTCAAAGGCAAGGTCCTCGGCGCGCCTTCTGCCAAAGACAAAATATATTGCCGGCAAACCATCTTTTTGGCGTAGATAATTAATCAAGGTGTTTAATCTGTTGGGACGGTTATCGTGAACGCGCTTTAAGGTCTCAATTTTTTCGGCGATTTCGTTATTACACTGGAAGAGAAAATGTAGCGGTACCGGTCGTTTATCTTCAATCACGGTCTTAAACGGCCTTTTGTGGATGGATTCAATCCATTGGGCGAACTCTTTTATATTAGGGATGGTTGCCGAAAGCCCTAAAATTTTCATATGTTCGGGAAGAAAGATTAAAGATTCTTCCCACACCGTTCCGCGCTCGGGATTGTCAATGTAGTGAATTTCGTCAAAGATTATCCAAGCGTATGCTTTAAGGGATTCCGGCTCATCCAGCACTTTATTGCGAAAAATTTCCGTGGTCATAATCAATACGGGTGCCAGAGGATTTATCGAGACATCGCCGGTTAAGATACCGATATTATCCTGATACTGATTCTGGAAATCGCGGAACTTCTGATTGGAGAGGGCCTTGAGGGGAGCAGTGTAGATTACCCCTTTGCCCTTTTTTAAGCAGATTTCAATGACATATTCGGCAATTGCGGTTTTTCCTGCTCCCGTGGGTGCAGAGACGATTACGGAATAGCCCTGATTGATATAGTCAATAGCCTCTTGTTGAAAACGGTCATAAACCATAAGGTTATTATAATCTAAATTATTGATTTCTCCAATGAAAAAGAGTAGAATAAAAATAGTTAAATTTAAACGCCCTTTGGGCAATCTTGTTAAGGAGGATGTAAGATGCAGCGCATTATTTTTTTAATTCTTTTGGTATTTTTTCCCTTAAGTTTTTCTCTTTATGGAGCAGAATCCGTAAAGATTTATTCAGAGAAGAAAGGTAAGTTTAGCATCCCCTTTGGTAAATCCTATAATTACACAGATATTTTAGTTACCCGTGTGATTGATGGCGATACCATTCAGTTGGAAAATGGGCAAAGGGTGCGGCTAATCGGTATAGATACTCCAGAGATGCATGAGTCAGATAAGCTCTATCGTGACGCCCAACGCACCCAGCAGGATTTGGCTACTATTCAGAGATTAGGCAGGCAGGCCTACGCATTTACCCGGAACCTGGTGGAAGGTAAACGCGTGAGTTTGGAATTTGATGTAGAAAGATACGATAAATATAAACGGCTCCTTGCCTACGTTTTCTTAAAAGACGGCACATTTGTCAATGCGGAAATTATAAAAGAAGGATATGCTTCTTTAATGACTATCCCGCCCAATGTGAAATATGCGGATTTATTTCTAAAACTTTATCGGGAGGCGCGAGAAAACAGGCGCGGTTTGTGGAAATGACCGCGTTGTTCCTTTCTTAAGGGTTGAGGCAGTAAAGGAGAGAAGAGCGAGGTGAAATACATTTATGGTCCGGTAAAATCACGTCGATT
Source organism: Candidatus Omnitrophota bacterium (assembly GCA_023819625.1). Classification (GTDB taxonomy): domain Bacteria; phylum Omnitrophota; class Gorgyraeia; order Gygaellales; family Profunditerraquicolaceae; genus JAMWCK01. Next base: position 12,140 of record JAMWCK010000022.1, read on the forward strand.
AGGTCTTTCTTTGGGGATGACCCTCACCCCCTATAAAGTCTGTAGTTTCGACTGCATTTATTGTCAGTTAGGAAAGACCACGGAAAAAACAATCCAGAGGAAAGTCTATATAAAAATTGAGGAGATTATTGAGGAATTAAAATTATGGCTGGCTAACAATGTAGAGGTAGCAAAGAATTTAAATTATATTACTCTCTCTGGCTCGGGTGAGCCGACTCTAAATATAGGAATAGGAGAATTGCTTCTTGAGATAAAGAGGATTTCTTCTCTACCTGTTGCGGTGATTACTAATTCTTCCCTACTGGTGGAGGCTACAGTACGTGAGGCATTATTGCTGGCGGATTTAATCCTTCCTTCTTTAGACGCGGTTAATCAAAAAATTTTTGAGAGAATTGACCGGCCTCTAGAAGGCATAAATTTAGAAGAAATTATTGAAGGTTTAGTGAAGTTAAGAAAGGAATTTCGTGGTAAACTTTGGCTTGAGGTGATGCTGGTTAAAGGCATAAACGATGACCTAAGGCAGATTAAGAAATTAAAAGCGGTTATTGAGAAAATAAATCCCGATAAGATACAATTAAATTCACCGGTACGCACTACTTCTGAGCCGAATATACTTGCGGTTACCAAAGCCAAACTAGAAAAAATTAAAGAAATTTTAGGCGATAAATGTGAAGTAATATAACAAAGCAAACGATGAGGTTTTTAGCAATTATCCACCAAAGGTGGATATAGGAAGGCAAAATATAGAGTTTTATTGCTAAAAACCTAAAAAGATGGGTTTGGGAAGAAAAGATTGTTTTCTTCCCAAGGAAAGCAATAAAATTGAAAGGAAGGGGTGACAGCGAAGCGCCAGAGG
>JAMWCK010000023.1:0-6474 GCA_023819625.1 Candidatus Omnitrophota bacterium
GTCTATCAAATCATCTCAAGACACAACGGAAGAATCCAGGTAAAATCCGAAGAAAACAAAGGCACTACCTTTATTGTGCATCTTCCCATTTACAAGGAGAAAAAATGATAAAACTTTTAGTCGTAGATGACCAAAAGGATATGCGCGAGCTCTTGAAGGATTTCTTTAAACAAAGAGGTTATGAGGTCTTTCTTGCCGGTGATGGTAATGAGGCATTAGCCAAGGTAGAAGAGATAAAGCCGCATCTAGTGTTTTTAGATATCGGTATGCCGGGGCTTTCGGGTTTAGAGGTCTTGCCGATGATTAAACAAAAATATCCCGTGACCAAGGTAATTATGATTACTGCCTTTGATGACGCACAAAAGATGGAACAGGCCAAAAGTTTAGGCGCCTCTGACTACATCACCAAGCCATTTTCCTTTGAATATTTGCATACCACTGTCTTAAATAAGGTCTATGCCCAATTATTTGAAGAAATTATTAAGGCTTATGAGAGATTAAATCAGCAGACTATCCAGATGGTAATGGCTTTTAATAAGGCAGTAGATGCCCGAGACCCTTATACTGCAAGGCACTCGGAAGAGGTTTGTGAGATCGGCAAGCGCATTGCCGAAGGACTAAAGATTCCCATTACCCAAGATTTAATTTTTTCTCTGCAGTTGCACGATATCGGTAAGATTGGTATACCCGATAGTATCTTGCTTAAGCCTGATAAATTAACTGATGAGGAGTTGGAAATAATAAAACAACACCCAAGGATAGGATTTGAGATTGTGGGAGTTTTAGATGGTTTTAAGTATGTGGCGGAGATTATCTATTGTCATCAGGAGTGTTTTGATGGCAGGGGTTATCCCCGCGGCCTAAAAGGAGAGGAGATTCCTTTTGAGGCACGCATCATTGCTGTAGCTGATACCTACCATGCAATGACCTCAGATAGACCTTATCGAAAGGCCTTGCCTCTTCAAGAGGCTATAGCGCGTCTTAAAAAGGAAAAAGGAACCCAGTTTGATCCCCTAGTGGTAGAGGCATTGATAAGGGTCTTGTCATCCCCTTAGAAACTGTTTCTATCTCAATCGAGAAACTGTTTCCATTCCAATCGGGAAACGTTTCATTTTCAATTTTCTTCATTTCTAATTTCCTTAATTTTACCTAAATTACCTAAAATTGCCTTGAAATAAACAGAAAAACTGCTATGATATAGGGAGTAATTTTTGCCGACGTAGCTCAGCGGTAGAGCAAGTGTTTCGTAAACACTAGGTCGAGGGTTCGAATCCCCCCGTCGGCTTAATGAACAACCTGCCGCCAAGGTATTTAATAGCAGGCGGTATCCATTACTTCGGCTATCTTGGTTTTATGTCTAAATTTAGCGAAGTCTTAAAAAACCGCAATTTTTTTTGCTTGTGGTTAGGTCAGATTATCTCACAATTAGGCGACCGGCTTGGTCAGATGGCCTTGATTGGCTTTGTCTCCAGTGCTCGGCCCGGCAGTTCTACTGTTGAAATTGCCAAGATGTTATTTTTTACCATTGCTCCCGTCTTTGTTATTGGTCCATTAGCCGGCGTCTATGTTGACCGTTGGGATAGACGAAGAACTATGTATCTAAGTGATTTTTTGCGCACAATAATATTTTTTGTTATTCCATTTTTTTTGTATTATTCTAAATCGCTATGGTTGGTTTATTTACTAATATTTCTTGCCTTCTGCGTGGGTAGGTTTTTTATCCCTGCCAAGTTGTCTATTGTGCCAGAATTGGTTAAGTCAAAAGATTTATTAATCGCAAATTCTTTGATCAATATTACGGGAATGATTGCGGCAATAGGGGGGTTTGGTCTCGGCGGTTTAGTGGTGGAATGGTGGGGTGCAAAGAATGGTTTATATCTTGATGGTTTGACATTTTTTATTTCAGGCCTACTTATTTTTTTAATATCCCATAAGTCAAAATCCTCCAAGATTAATCTCTGGGAATTCAGTTATCAGGTTGCCGAGGTGATAAGAAAATCGGTATTAGAGGAACTTAGGGAAGGAATAGTGTATTTCTGGAAAAATAAAGAGGTGAGGTTTGCGGCTTGGGTGATGTTTGTGTTGAGTGCGGCTTTGGGCGGAAGTTCGGTGGTACTTATCGGTTTTATCCAAAAAGTTTTTAATTCGGTTACCCGTGATTTTGGATTATTGAGCATGTTTTTAGGATTAGGTCTATTTTTCGGTTCAATCTCCTATGGAAGATTTGGTCAGCGCATTTCGCGTTATAAGATAATTTTTATCTCTTTAGTTTTAAGTGGTTCAATTCTAATTCTTTTTGTCTTAAGCCAGATGCTTAAGGCATCCTTTTTAATTGCTGCATGTTTTGCTTTTATTATGGGGGTAGCCATTTCGCCGATCGTTATTGTGGTAAATACTGCAATTCATAACTTCAGTCACAGCGCGATGATGGGTAAGGTCTTTAGTTCCCTAGAGATGGTGATGCATTTTGGATTTATAGCGTTTATGTTTATAAGTGGCCTCTTGACAAGGATATTTTCTTATGTGATAATTCTTAATTCCTTAGGCATAATTCTTATTCTTACGGGGATAGTGAATTTGATTTTTCACCGCAAGATTCCATGGTTGGATTAGAAAAACCGCCCTTACCCAAACAGGTATATATTCCTTTAAGCCAGCATACAGGCAAGGCCTGTATTCCCGAAGTTAGGCCCGGAGAGAGTGTTGTTACCGGTCAGCGCATTGCCGGTATCCAGGCGGCAATTTGGGCACCAGTTCATGCCTCTTTATCGGGCAAGGTGACTGCAGTGCAGGATTGGCCACATCCGGTTTTAGGTAGGGCCAAGGCTATTGTGATTGAAAGCAATGGCGAAGATAGAGTAGCAGAAGACAAGAGGAAGAGAGAACCAGAAGAGGTAAACAAATTAACGTCTGAAGAAATACGAAATCTTGTCTTTTCCGCCGGTATCGTGGGAATGGGTGGGGCAAGTTTTCCCACGCACATAAAACTAAACCCACCAAAACCGGTAGACACCTTAATCATAAATGGTGCAGAATGTGAGCCCTATTTAATGAGTGACTATCGGCTGATGGTAGAGAAGACTGGCGAGATAATCAAAGGCATAGAGTTAATAACAAAGTGCCTGGGAGTCAAAAGGGTAATTGTTGCCATTGAGGAGAATAAGCCTGAGGCGATAAAGAATTTTAATTACGAGTTACGCATTACCTGCCTTGCCGGCAGGCAGGCGAATTATGAATTACGAATTTTAAAGAGCCAATATCCCCAGGGGGGAGAAAAGCAATTAATAAAAAACCTCCTTAAAAAAGAAGTCCCTCGCGGTAAACTTCCTTTTGATGTAGGGGTGGTAGTGCATAATGTTGCTACCTGTTTTGCCATTTACGAGGCAGTTTATCTTAACAAACCCTTATATGAGCGCATAGTGACCGTCACCGGCAGTTGCGTGCTTAATTCCAAAGTCCTTTTAGTACGTATTGGTACACCGATTAAAGAATTAATTGCCTTTTGCGGACTAAAGGAAGAGCCAGCAAAGATTATTCTGGGAGGGCCGATGATGGGGATTGCCCAATTTACTGATGAGGTGCCGGTAATTAAATCTACTACGGGTATAATTCTCTTTAACCAAAAAGAGGCAAGAATTTATGAAGAAGGGTCTTGTATCCGTTGTGGCGCCTGTATTCGGGAATGTCCGGTCGGGCTGATGCCGTGTCTAATAAATCTGGCTACAGAAAGAGGGTTATGGCAGAAGGCGAAAGATTACGGGGCATTAGATTGTATTGAATGTGGTTTATGTAGTTTCGCCTGTCCAGCAAAGCGAAGACTGGTGCAGTCTATCCGCAGGGCGAAGCTGGAGTTAGGAAAATGAAAGAGATATTTAGGTACGGTTTGGTCCTGGCTTTAATCTGTATGATTGCTGCTGGGCTCTTAGCCACGGTTAATTCTTTTACTAAAGCGAAGATCCTTGCTCAGGGGCAAAAAGAAGAGGAGGTAGGATTAAGAGAGGTAATGCCTGAGGCCTTTCAATTTGAGCCAATAAAATCGCAAACCGGTGAGATTCTTTATTATAAGGCAAGTGATAAAGAGGGCAGGCCAGTGGGTATTGTTTTTAAGGCCGAAGGTAAGGGTTATTCGAGCACGATTACTACCTTGGTAGGGATGCGCGATGATTTTAGCATCAGCGCGATAAAGATATTATCACAGAATGAGACGCCGGGATTAGGTGCACGGGTTAGCGAAGAAGACTTTGCCGGTCAATTCAAGAATAAAAAAGACCTAAATGATGTTTGTGCAATTACCGGAGCAACTATTTCCTCAAAGGCAGTGATTGAGGCAGTAAAAAAGAAGGTCGAAGAAATTAAGGGATTAATTAAGCAATGAAGCGTAAGCTTATTGTCAGTAGTTCTCCCCATCTACATAAAGATGAATCCGTAATTAAGATTATGTGGATGGTAGTAGTTAGCTTAATTCCTGCTGGTGCAGTGGGGGTATTTGTCTTTGGTCTTTATGCTTTCTGGATTATTATTTTAGGAATTATTACGGCAGTATTTACCGAAGGGCTTATAGAAATTTTGACTAAAAGAAAAGTTACTATTTTAGATGGCAGTGCTGTCCTTACGGGTTTATTACTGGCTTATAACTTACCGCCGCGCGTTCCCTTATGGCTGCCGATTGTGGGTTCATTCTTTGCGATTGCTATCGGTAAGCAGGTCTTTGGCGGGTTGGGCCAGAATATTTTTAATCCGGCTTTAGTGGGTAGAATTTTTTTAATGGCTTCCTGGCCGAAATATATGACCGCATTTACTAAACCCTTTGATACGGTTACCTCGGCTACGCCGTTGGCTCTACTTAAAGAAGCTAAATTTATAGAACAGATTACTTATTTAGATTTATTTTTGGGCAAGAGAGGTGGATGTATTGGTGAGGTTTGCATTTTTTCCCTTCTTTTAGGTGCGTTATTTCTTTTATTGCGCGGTTATATCTCCTGGCATATTCCTATACCTTATATATTAACCGTGGGTTTATTTGCTTATATCTTCGGCGGCAAAACTTTGTTTAGTGGTGATTGGCTTTTTCATATTTTATCCGGTGGGCTAATCTTAGGTGCATTTTTTATGGCTACGGATTATGTAACTAGTCCGTTGACAGCTAAAGGTCAGGTCATCTTTGGTATTGGTTGCGGGATTATTACCAGTGTAATTCGTCTCTGGGGTGGATATCCAGAAGGAGTTTCTTATGCGATATTGATGATGAATGCCGTCACACCCATTATTGACCGCTATACTAAAACCAGGATTTACGGAACAAGATGCGCAAAGTAATTGGTGAATTCTTAAAAGGTATCATCAAAGAAAATCCTACTTTTGTGCTTGCCCTGGGACTCTGTCCGACCCTGGCAGTCTCGGTTTCCATAATTAATGGTATCGGGATGGGTCTTGCGGCGAGCTTTGTGCTAGTTGGCTCTAACCTAATCATTTCTTTGATTAAAAACTTTATTCCGCAAAGAATTCGTATTCCTTGTTTTATCGTCGTTATTGCTACCTTTGTGACGATTACCGAACTGATGATGAAGGCCTATAGCCCAGCCCTAAACCGCGCCTTGGGCATATATGTTCCTTTAATTGTGGTTAATTGCATTGTTTTGGGTCGCGCCGAGGCCTACGCCTCAAAGCAAAGCGTAGTAAATTCATTTTTTGATGGTCTGGGTATGGGGATAGGATTTATGCTGGCGCTGATATTAATTTCGGCAATCCGGGAATTTTTAGGCAAAGGCGAACTTTTTGGGGTTAATTTGATTAGAGGTTTTGAACCGGCATTTTTCTTCAGTCTACCCTCAGGTGCGCTTTTGGTGATTGGTTTATTGCTTGGATTTTTTAACCTTTTTAAGGCCAAGTCATGAATCTTACTCAATTCTTAAGTATATTTATCTCATCGGTATTTCTTTATAATGTTATCCTATCGCGGTTTTTGGGCCTTTGTTCATTTATTGCCGTCTCTAAGGAAACCAAACCTGCCTTGACAATGAGTCTGGCGGTCTGTTTTGTAATTACCATGTCCTCAATAATTACCTGGTTTATTTATCGGTTTTTACTTGTTCCTTTTAATCTGACGTATCTGCGCACCATATCCTTTATTTTAGTAATTGCCAGCTTTGTGCAGTTTGTGGAGATGGTAATTAGAAAAGTAAGTCCGCCACTTTATCGGCTTTTTGGGATATATCTTCCTTTGATTACTGTAAACTGCGCGGTCCTGGGAGTTGCGGTTTTAAATAGCGATATGTTCTTTATTAACGGCAGGCCTGTGGCAGGAAGTTTCTTTTATGCGGTATTTCAGGGAATTTGCGTAGGTTTGGGTTATACCCTCGCAATGCTTTTGATGTCGGGCATAAGAGAAAGGTTGGATTTATATAATGTCCCCCCGGCATTAAAAGATTTTCCTCTTGCCTTTATTATTGCCTCAATTATGAGTTTGAGCTTCTT
>JAMWCK010000023.1:6574-12763 GCA_023819625.1 Candidatus Omnitrophota bacterium
TTTTATGGAGATCATTATTCCTATATTGACATTGGGTTTTTTAGGGCTTTTATTTGGTATCGGTTTAGTCTTGGCTTCTAAGAAATTGGCTGTTCAGGTAGATACGCGTTTAGAAAAAATTAATGCCTTGTTGCCCGGGGCAAACTGCGGTGCCTGCGGAAAGGCGGGTTGTTTTGGCTTTGCCCAGGCGATTTTAAGCGGTGAGGCCAAGATTGATACCTGTCGGGTTAGTTCAGACCAGATAAAAGAAGAGATTGCCAAGGTCTTAGGCCGTAAGTTAACTAGAGAGGTAAAAAAAATAGCGGTTTTACATTGCGCCGGTGGTAGTAAGCTAAAGGATAAATACATTTATGACGGTATAAAAGAATGTGTGGCGGCGAATTTAGTTTTAGGTGGACAGAAAGAATGCTTTTTTGGCTGTTTAGGGTTTGGCGATTGTCAAAGGGTATGTCCCTTTGGTGCGATTAAGATGTCTAAAGAAGACTTACCGGTTGTAGATGAAAATAAATGTCGGGGCTGTAATAAGTGCGTAGAAACTTGTCCGAAGAAATTGTTCAGTCTTGTTCCTGTGGCAGGCCTTGCCTTTGCGTGCAAGGTTAGGGTATATATTGCCTGTGCTTCCCATGATTTGGGTAAGGATACAAAGGCAGTCTGTCCAGTGGGTTGTATTGGTTGTGGTCTTTGTGTGAAGGCCTGTAAATTTGAGGCAATACATATCATTGATAATCTGGCGGTAATCGATTATAATAAGTGTACTTCTTGTAGTGAGTGCGTTAAGGTTTGTCCGGTAAAATGCATAAAGACCCTGCCTTTACTTGAGGACAGGGCACAGACGGAAAGAAGGTTGAAGTGAATATTGCGGTTTTTGCCTCAGGTAGGGGGACAAATTTTTCCGCGATTATGCGGGCAGTAAAAAAAGGAAAAATTAAGGCCAATTTGTCTTTGTTGGTTTGCGATGAGCCTAAGGCTGGCGTAATTGCCCGGGCAAGGCGCGCGGGGATAAAAGTGGCATTGGTGAAAAGAGAAGATTTTGTAAGTAAAAAGGAATTTGAAGAAAAAATTATCCAGCATTTAGAAGAAAATAAAATTGATTTGATTGTTCTGGCGGGTTTTATGCGACTCTTAAGTCCAGAGTTTGTCAACCGTTATAAAAATAGAATCTTAAATATCCATCCGGCGCTTTTACCTTCCTTTAAGGGAACAGAGGGGATAAAGGATGCCTTTGATTATGGGGTAAAACTTACCGGGGTTACCGTGCACTTTGTGGATGAGAAAATGGACCATGGACCGATAATTTTACAAGCCGCAGTTAAAATTAAAGATAACGATACCCTGGAAACGTTAGAGGCAAAAATCCACAAAGTAGAGCATAATCTTTATCCTGAGGCAATAAGATTGTTTGTGGAAGGGAAAATAAGAATAGAAGGAAGAAAAACCTATGTTCTTACCTAACCCCTATCTCTTTACCAATCCGTATGGCAATAAGGTTACTCTGTAGGCCTTGCCCAGATTGCTGCTTGATTTAAGATAATTTTATTCTGGGTAACTAAGTTATTTAATTCTACACTTGAGAAGTTTTTAAATCCATAAGCCTTTAGGGTATAAACTATCACCTTCAATATCTCCTTATCAATATCGGTATTTTTCTCAACCTCCGGTTTCTGGAATTTTAATTTGATGCGATGCTGGATCTGGTTAGCAAGAAAATCTTCTAGGGTTATATCTTTATACTCTAAATATAATCCTTCCTTATCACCGATTATCTGCGGCGCAATACGTATATCTTGAATAGAACGATGTTGATATTCTGTCCAGGAGATAAATTCATAAGAGACCTTTTTTAGGTCTAAATAATAAAAGAGTTCCTGGATGATGATACCTGTTTTGATATCGGCAGTAACCAGTACAAAAAATTGTGGTTCGTTTCTTTTGCCGCGCTCCATACTAAAGATTACCCGACGTAAGACCTTCCAAACACAATGGATTTTCTCTACAGCAGATTTACTGTATTTGATTTCCTGATATTTTTCCTGTTCAGGGATTTGTTGAATCAGATATTCAACTTTTAAGGTTTTGTCTTTCAACTCACTAGCATTGCGTTCAATAAGGTAGTATTCTATATATTTTTCGGGTTTATCCGCCTGCGTAAAAATATTTTCTAATGGTAAATAAATCCAGAGGGTTGAACCAATGAGTTTTGCTTTTACATCCAATTTATATTCTTTTTTACAGATATCCTGGATAGCTTCATCGATATTTTCTTTAAGGTAGGTAGGTTGAGTTGATGTGGTACAGCCAAAGACAACAAAGAAGCTAACTACGAGGACGGCTCTTGCCGAATTCTTTGAAAATCGCTTCAATCTCATCGTAATTGAGTTCTTCTTTTCGGATTAATTCTTGGGCAAAGCGGTCAAGGAGGGTGATTTCTTGCGAAAGAAGGTCTTGAACTTCTTTTAGGCAGGTATTGAGTATCTCTTGTACATCCCGGTCTAATTTTGCTTTGGTTTCTTCCGACATAAGCGGAATTTCTCCTAGGTGTCGGGGAGTAAGGGCATAGAAATTACCAATTAATCCCGATTTACCCATACCCCAGCGCCAGACCATATTGTGCGCCAGATTTAAGGCGTGCTGGAAATCTATATCTACCCCGGCAGTACTGTAACCGAATTTAATCCTTTCTGCGACATAACTACCCAGGGAGATTTTTATTTCACTCAATAGTGTTTTTTGGTCTTTAATAAAAACTTCTTCTTTTTCCGGTGTCCAGACCGCGCCCATAATTTCCTTGCGGGGGATAATTGTGGCCTTAAAAACATCTTTGGTGGGCGCCAGAAGATATGTGATAATGGCATGGCCTGCCTCATGGTAGGCAATCTGGTATTTCTCCGTCTCCGTAAGCTTAATCCGACGTTTTATGCCTAAGGCAATTCTTTCTCGCGCTTCTTCAATTTCTTTCATCGTAATCGTATCTTTCTTGTGTCTGACTGTAATCAGCGCTGCCTCTCTGACTATATTGGCAATATCCGCGGGAGAATAACCCACTGCCATTCTCGCCAAGCGGTCTATTTTTATATCGTTCGGGTCGTATTTGACCTTTTTTAGATAATAACTAAAGAGTTTTTCGCGGTCTTCGAGGCCGGGAAAATCCACATAGATTTTGCGGTCAAATCTTCCCGGTCTTAAGAGCGCAGGGTCTAAAAATGTCTCCGGCGCATTGGTGGCACCGATAATTACTACATTTAGATCTTTTTCTTTTAAGCCGTCCATTTCTACAAGCAGTTGATTTAAGGTGGTATTAAATTCAGTCTGTCCGCCAAAGCCACCGTCTATGGCGCGTTGGGCACCTACAGCATCAATCTCGTCAATAAAAATGATACAACCACCTTCTGCCTCGGCTAGTTGGCGTGCTTTTTTGAAGAGACTGCGGATCCTTCCTGCGCCCACGCCCACAAACATCTCTACAAATTCCGAACCCGACATGGAAATAAAAGGAAGGCCGGCTTCCGTAGCAATAGCCTTAGCCAGATATGTCTTTCCACATCCCGGAGGTCCCAACATAAGAATTCCTCTTAAGATTTTCCCGCCGATACGCTGGAGTTCTGCGCGGTCTTTAATTAGTTTCACTACCTCTAAGGCCTCCTGTTTTGCCTCATCCATACCAATGACATCATCCCACCTAATGCCTATTTCTTCGCCCGCAATGGATTTTTTTGCTGTCTGGGTAAAGCTCTGGGCTCCGCGCTTGAACATCAACCAATACCACATGAAGGTATAAACTACGCCAAATATTAAAGCCATAATTATTTGTAGGTATAATTGTAAAGGCACCATGGCAAGTTGAGACTGTCTAAGATACGATTCTGCTTCATTCCAGGCGCGTATGCCACTTATGATTAAAATAATCAAAAAGATTCCCAATACACCCAAGATAGCGAGAATCAAAATTCTTATCCAGTATAACTTAAAATAAAATTTAATTTTTCGCCATTCCATAATGACTTTTCCTTGATTTTTATTATATAGCAGTTTTTTTTTAAGTCAAACCTTTTCTTGACCGCAGAGAAAATTGTGCTATATTATTAAGACACAAAAATAGGAGGTAGTCAATGGCAAAGATTAGAAAGGTTCGGGCAAGAGAGATTTTAGATTCGCGGGGCAATCCGACAATTGAGGTAGATATAATTTTGGATAACGGAATTTTAGGCCGGGCAGCTGTGCCTTCTGGTGCATCCACAGGTGAGAAGGAGGCCTTAGAATTAAGAGATAATGACCAGAAAAGATATTTAGGTAAAGGTGTATTAAGGGCAGTTAATAATGTCAATACGATAATTGCCCCAAAAATAAAGGGATTAAGCCCTGATTTTATAAAGATTGATAAGTTACTTATTAAGTTAGATGGCACACAGAATAAATCTAACCTTGGCGCGAATGCGATTTTAGGGGTATCTTTGGCTTGCGCCAAGGCAATGGCCTCGCTTAAGAAAGAGCCTTTGTATAAATTTTTAAGCAAAAATAAAGCCAGGATCCTGCCTGTCCCGCTTTTGAATATCTTAAACGGAGGCCTGCATGCGGACAATAATCTGGATATTCAGGAGTTTATGATTGCACCCATAGGTGCACCTACTTTTAATGAGGCCTTAAGGTATGCTGCTGAGGTCTTTCAGCAGTTAAAAAGTATTTTGAAATCTAAAGGCCTGGCCACTTCTGTTGGCGATGAAGGTGGGTTTGCGCCAAAGTTAGATACCAATCAACAGGCACTGGATTTAATTATACAGGCCATCGAGAAGGCAGGTTATCAACCTGGTCGTGATATATATCTTGCACTTGACTGCGCGGCGAGTTCTTTTTATAAAGAGGAAGCGACAGATGGATTTTATCAGTTTGAAGATTCTAAGAAGAGCTCCTCAGATTTAATTGAGATTTATAAAAATTGGTTAAACAAATACCCCATTGTCTCTATTGAAGACGGGTTAAGCGAACGCGACTGGTCAGGCTGGCAGAAGATGACCAAGGACTTAGGAAAGACAATACAATTAGTTGGTGATGACGTCTTTGTCACTAACCCTTTAATTTTTAAAAAAGGTATTGCCAAAAATATAGGCAATGCTATACTAATTAAGGTAAACCAGATTGGTACACTTTCCGAGACCCTGGAAACTATCAGTATCGCCAGGCGGCATAAATATCAGGCGATTATTTCCCATCGCTCAGGCGAAACTGAGGATACCACTATTGCGCATTTAGCCGTTGCCACGCAGGTTGGTCAGATTAAGACAGGTTCTCTTTCGCGCACTGATCGGATTTGTAAATATAACGAACTTTTAAGAATTGAAGAGGAACTCGGTGAAAATGCAGTCTATGCAGGTTCACTTTGGAAAAGGTAGGCGCCAGAAGAAGGGATTTCTTGACGCAAGTAGATGCTAGCGAGACTAAGAAAGGCATTTTGGCTCTTTGGCTTAAGCATCTTTTTATTAATTTTATTTTTACCCGGTTATACAAAATTACAGGAATTACGTCAGCGCAACCTTGATTTAGAGACGCAGATTAAACGTTTAAGCATAGAAAACACCCTGCTTCAAAAAGAACTCGAGCGTTTAGAAAACAACCCTTTTTATCAGGAGAAGATCTTGCGCGAAAAGATGGGGGTGGTCAGAAAAGGAGAGATTCCCATTAAGATTGTACCGAAAGAAAAAGATAAATTGGAAAAGGAAGACCATATAGGTTTTTCTTCTAAGGAGCAAGCCTCAGAAGATACCAAGACAAGCAAAAGATAAGGCAGTTACTTAAAGATAGTTTACTGATAAGGCATTGCACAGGCACCAGCGAACGACGAGGTTTTAGCAATTATCCGCGAAAGCGGATATAAGAAAATAGAGTTCTATTGCTAAAAACCTAAAAAGGGGATTATTAAGGGGAAAAGATTGTTTTCCCCTTAAGATTAGCTCTTGATTGCTAAGGAAGGGGTGACAGCGAAGCGCCAGAGGGGAAACCATATGGGTTTCCCTATGGGGAGCAAGCGTCAGAAGATACCAAGACAAGCAATAGATAAGGCAGTTACTTAAAGATAGTTTACTGATAAGGCATTGCACAGGCACCAGCGAACGACAGCGTTTTTAACCACTATCCGCCTTATGGCGGATATAAATAATCTATTATAATTAGAGGTGGTTAAAAACCTAAAAGGGGTGT
>JAMWCK010000024.1 GCA_023819625.1 Candidatus Omnitrophota bacterium
GATGATTACCAAAAAATTAAAGATTCCCACCATCGGTATTGGCGCCGGGGTGGATTGTGATGGTCAGGTATTGGTTACTTATGATTTATTGGGATTGTTTGAACGTTTTACCCCTAAGTTCGTTAAAAAATATACTAATCTTTCACCCTTAATTTTAAGAGCGATCCAGGATTTTAGGGATGAGGTTCTTAAAGGAAAGTTTCCTACTCAAGAACACGCCTTCACGATAAAAGAAGAGGAATTAGAAAAATTAAATACCGTTGACAACTAAATCAATTTAGGTTAAAAATAAAAACTATGGTTGACTTAATGCAAAAAATTGTTTCACTCTGTAAGCGCCGGGGGTTTATCTTTCAATCATCGGAGATTTACGGTGGCCTTGCCAATACCTGGGACTACGGACCTTATGGCGTAGAATTAAAAAATAATGTCAAGCATTGCTGGTGGAAGGCAAATGTCTATGAGCAGGATGATATCTTTGGTATAGATGCTGCGATTTTGATGCATCCTAAGGTCTGGAAGGCATCTGGACACCTAGAGAATTTCTTTGACTTAAAAAGCGATTGTAAATCTTGTAAGTTACGTTTTAAGACCGCGGACTTAAAGGATAAAGAAAAATGTCCTGAATGTGGAGGCGAGCTTACTCCACCACGACCTTTTAACCTGATGTTTAAGACAACCTATGGGGCAGTGGAGAGTGATACAAGTGAAGTTTATTTCCGTCCTGAGACCGCACAGGGAATGTTCGTTAATTTCTTAAATATCTTAGATTCCAAACATCCCAAACTTCCTTTTGGTTTAGCCCAGATTGGTAAGGCCTTTCGCAATGAGGTTACTCCGGGAAATTTTACCTTTCGGATGCGTGAATTTGAACAGATGGAAATTGAGTATTTTGTTCATCCTCAGGATGCGGATAAAAAATTATCAGAGTGGATTGAAAGGCGTTTTAATTGGTATCTTAATTTGGGAATAAAAAAAGAGAATTTAAGGAAACGGCCACATACAAAAGAGGAGCTCGCGCATTATGCTGTGGCCTGTACCGACATAGAATATCATTTTCCTTTTGGTTGGGCAGAGTTAGAAGGTATCGCCAATCGCGCGGACTTTGATTTAAAACAACACGCGCAATTTAGCGGTAAGGACTTAAGGTATTTTGATGAGGTGAAAAAAGAAAGGTTTTATCCCTATATTATTGAACCATCAGGTGGAGTGGATAGAAGCGTATTGGCATTTCTCGTAAATGCCTATCATGAAGAAAAAGTCAAGGATGATATTAGGGTGGTGCTTAAATTGCATAAGGATTTAGCACCGATAAAGGTAGCGGTATTACCGCTTTTGAAAAATAGACCAGAAATTGTAGAATTAGCCAGGAAGATCGCTAGAGATTTAAAGAAAAACTTTGTTTCTACCTATGATGATACTGCGGCCATCGGTAAACTTTATCGTCGGCAGGATGAGATTGGAACGCTATATTGCGTGACGGTTGATGTAGAGTCTTTAGAGGATAAAAAGGTTACACTGCGGGATAGAGATACAATGCAACAGGATCGAATTAGTATTAATCAATTAAGAGAATATTTAACTGATAAATTGCGTTGATCCCTTTTTTGGAGGTCTCACCTCCGAATATATTGTAAATAAAGGAGTTATATAGAAGGAGGAGGGGGTTAGAGATGAGCAAAAAATATGTTTATTTCTTTGGGGGTGGAAAGGCAGAGGGAAACGAGAGTATGAAGAATCTCTTGGGAGGAAAAGGTGCGAATTTAGCTGAGATGGCCGGACACAAAGACCTACGACTTCCTGTTCCACCAGGCTTTACCATTACTACCGAAGTCTGTACCTATTATTATAAAAATAAAAGAAGATACCCTGAAGGACTAAAAGAACAGGTAGAAAAGGCCCTAAAAAAAGTAGAGACCTTGATGGGAAGAAAATTTGGCGACCCTGATAATCCACTCTTGGTTTCTGTGCGTTCGGGGGCGCGACGTTCAATGCCGGGGATGATGGAGACAGTATTAAATATCGGTCTAACCGAAAAGACCTTACCTGGATTGATAAAACAGAGTAACGGAAATGAAAGATTTGCCTACGATGCCTACCGTCGGTTATTGATGATGTATGCGGACGTGGTGATGGAAAAGGCCCAAGGAATTGAACCAAAAGATGAGCAGGGAATCCGCAGACAATTGGAAAAAATTATGGATGAGCTTAAGGCCTCTAAAGGTTACAAAAGCGATACAGACCTAACCGCAGATGACTTAAAGAAACTTTGCGCGACATTCAAGGTAAAGATCAAAGAGGTTTTAGACAAGGATTTTCCTGATGACCCGAAGGAGCAGTTGTGGGGCGGGATTGGTGCGGTTTTTGCCTCCTGGCAGGGAAGGCGGGCGGTAAGTTATCGCCGTATCGAAGGCATTCCTGACGATTGGGGCACAGCAGTCAATGTACAGACGATGGTCTTTGGCAATATGGGCGAAACCTCGGCAACCGGCGTAGCTTTTACACGCAATCCTGGAAACGGCGAAAATAAATTCTATGGGGAGTACCTGATTAATGCCCAGGGCGAAGATGTGGTTGCCGGTATCCGCACCCCTGCACCGATAAATGAGTATTCAAAGTCAGAGTACAATAAAGATTTGATTACCTTAGAGAAGGCAATGCCTAAGATTTATCGGGAACTTTGTGATTACCGCCAAAGGCTTGAGAAACATTACCGTGATATGCAGGATATCGAGTTTACGATTGAAAGGGGTAAACTCTTTATGCTTCAGTGCCGTGTGGGAAAACGCAATGGTCCGGCAGCGGTGCGGATGAGTATAGATATGCTAAAGGAAAAATTAATTACGAAAGAGGAAGCAGTGATGCGGGTTACTCCTAGTCAACTTGATGAATTACTCCATCCCATTATTGATCCTAAGGTCGAGGTAGCCCAGAAACCCTTAGCCAAAGGCTTACCCGCAGGTCCGGGCGGAGCAACCGGACAGATTGTATTTACCGCCAAAGATGCAGTAGAATGGGCAAGACAAGGAAAAGAGGTGATTTTGGTGCGCGAGGAAACCAATCCTGAAGATGTAGAAGGAATGCGTGCTGCCCAGGCGATTTTGACTGCCAGAGGGGGAATGACTTCGCATGCCGCCTTGGTTGCTCGCGGCTGGGGCAAGTGTTGCATTGTCGGTTGTAGCAGTCTAGAGATTAATATTGAGACAAAAGAAATTCACGTAAACGGAAAAACACTTAAGGAAGGGGATTGGATTACCCTGAATGGGACCAAGGGCAATGTCTATTTAGGTAAATTGCCGATGATGTCTGCCAGCGAAGAAAACAGACTGCTTAATGATTTCTTGAAAATCTGTCAAAAAATTAAGAAATTAGGTGTGCGCACCAATGCCGATACACCCGAAGATGCCCATCGTGCTCGACAATTTGGTGCCGAGGGCATCGGTTTGTTTAGAACCGAGCATATGTTTTATGGCAAGGGTTCGGATGAGCCTTTATTTATCTTACGTAAAATGATTATCTCTAAGACCGAGACGGAAAGAAAAAAGGCGCTGGATGAGTTATTTCCTTATGTAAAGAAAGATATTAAAACTACCCTGGAGGCAATGGATGGTCTGCCGGTAGTTATCCGCCTACTTGACCCACCTTTACATGAATTTGTTCCGCGCGAAACACAAAAGTTAGAGCAGTTAGCTTTGGATTTAAGTATCTCTATGGATGAGCTTTTGAATCGCGCCGAGAGTCTGCACGAGTCCAATCCGATGATGGGCCACCGCGGGGTGCGCCTGGGGATTACCTATCCGCAAATCAGCCAGATGCAAATCCGTGCCATCTTTGAGGCAGCCGCAGAATTAATTAAAGAAGGAAAAAACCCGTATCCAGAGATAATGATCCCTGTGGTTTGTGACGTAAAGGAATTAAATGATCAGTTTATTATGGCTAAACAAATCTATCAGGAAGTCCTAAAAAAATACAGACTTAAAAAGATTAGACATATGTTAGGCACAATGATTGAGATTCCGCGCGCCTGTATTGTGGCCGGAGAATTAGCAAGGGTTGCAGAGTTTTTCTCCTTTGGTACCAATGACCTGACCCAGATGGGTTTTGGTTTTTCACGTGATGACATTGGCGGATTTCTGCCGGATTATCTTAAGAAGGGGATTTTAGCCGAAGACCCATTTCAGTCCATTGACCAGTTAGGAATTGGCGAATTAATCAGAATCGGTATTGAACGCGGACGAAAAACCCGTAAAAATTTAGAAGTCGGTATCTGTGGTGAGCACGGCGGTGAGCCACGCTCCGTAGAATTCTGTCACCGTGTAGGAATGGACTATGTGAGTTGTTCACCATTTAGGGTTCCGATTGCCATTTTAGCCGCTGCCCAGGCTACATTGAAGGAGAAAAAATAAGGTTGCGTGTGCGAAGTTTCGCTTCGCACATAAGAGGAAATGGAAGCCTTAAAGAGGTATCTAAAGGAAATCCATAAAATCCCTTTATTAACTCCCGAAGAGGAGATTGAGTTAAGCCGGCGCATCCAAAAGGGCGATGAGCAGGCAAGGAAGAAGATGATTCAGGCAAACCTGCGTTTAGTAATTAATATTGCCAAAAGATACAGCCATTTAGGTATTCCGCTTTTAGATTTAATTGAAGAAGGAAACTTAGGGTTAATGAAGGCGGTGGATAAATTTAACCCAAAAAAGGGTTTTCGTTTTTCCACCTATGCGGCCTGGTGGATTAAGCAGGGAATTACCCGTTCACTCGCTGAACAGGCAAAGTTGATTCGTATGCCGGTGTATATTAACGAATTGATTGCGAAATGGAAAAAGACCAAAGAAAAGTTAACCCAGCAATTGAAACATCTTCCCACAGATGAAGAAATAGCCAAAAAAATGCATTTAAGCAAAGATAAAAAAGAACAGATAAGTTTCTGGCTCTCTGCCACCACCTCTTCCTTAGAGGCGCCGATAGATGATGAGAGCGAAAGTCAGGTTAAAGATTTACTAAAAAATGAAACTGCGGTCTCACCCGATGAGACCATAAAGCATCTTTTAGACAAAGAAAGGGTAAGTAGCCTTTTGGAGATTATGAGCCCGCGGGAAAAAAGGGTTCTGGATATGCGTTTTGGTTTAGCGGATGGAATACCGCATACCTTAGCCGAAATAGCCAAGAAATTAGGGGTTTCGCGCGAGCGTGTGCGTCAGATAGAAGAGGTCGCCTTAAAGAAATTAAAAAAATTTGTCCAGGAAAAAGAGAAGGAGCTGTAGAATATGAAGAGAATGGATTTAAAAAAATATATTCGTAGCATCCCAGATTTTCCCAAACCGGGGATCTTATTTCGTGATATCACTACTTTATTAAAAGATAAAAAGGCATTTAAGTTTGCCGTGGATACGCTTGCGGCAAAATATAGAGCCAAAAAAATTGATGTAGTAGTAGCGGTAGAGGCAAGGGGGTTTATCTTAGGCGGTGCGCTTGCCCATAAATTAGGCGCGGGGTTTGTGCCGGTGCGAAAAAAAGGAAAACTTCCTTATAAAACCAATTCTGTAACTTATAATCTTGAATACGGCACAGACACCTTAGAGATTCACCAGGACGCCATAAGACATAAGAATAAGGTTTTAATTGTAGATGACCTGCTGGCAACCGGCGGTACGGTAAAGGCGGTGGTAGATTTGGTAAATACTCTACAAGGTAAAATCGTCGGCATCGCCTTTTTGATTGAACTTGTGGATTTAGGAGGAAGAGAAAAACTTAAAGATTATCCGATTTATTCCTTGATAAAATATTAATGCGCCTGTAGCTCAAAAATTAGCTTATGCGCCTGTAGCTCATTTGGATAGAGCAGCGGTTTCCTAAACCGCGGGTGGTAGGTTCGAATCCTACCAGGCGCATACTTTAGCGGTTAGATGTTTAATCTCCATTGCCACTCTCTATTAAGTGACGGAGTTTTATTACCCTCAGAATTAGCCATGCGTTATTTAGATAAGGGCTACCAGGCAATTGCCATCACTGACCATGTTGATTATAGCAATATCAAGCAGGCAGTTAATTCTATCTTAGAATTTAGCCAAAAATGGCCAAAAAATTTTCCCCTCAAAGTCCTACCCGGAATTGAATTGACCCACTTACCTTTAGAACAATTCAAACCCTTAAGCCAATACGCGCGCAAGCAGGGTATAAAGGTAATTGTCGCTCACGGCGAAACCTTAGCTGAGCCTGTGCTTAAAGGAACAAACCACGCTGCATTAGAAGCAGATATTGATATCTTAGCGCATCCGGGTTTAATTAGCGATGAAGATGTAAAATTAGCCAAAAAAAGGGGAGTTTTTCTTGAGATAACCAGCCGTAAGGCACATGCAGATACTAATGGATATGTAATAGAACGTGCCTTAAAATTGCAGGCAAAATTAATCCTCTCAACTGATAGCCATTCACCCGAAGATATCATCAGCTCAAAAGAATTAGAAGGTATTGCCAAAAGGATAGACCTAAAACAAAAGGATATAGATGAGATTTATAAAAATGTATTGCACTTCATCAGAGAAAAGGAGGGAAGATGAGAAGGGGCATAATCGTTATGGCGTTATTGGGTTATAGCGTTATTGCATTATGGGGTTGTGCGGCGCTTAAGAAAGAAAAAGAATTAAGTAGCACGCCGCTGTTAGAACCCCAGACAATGCTTAAATTTAGCGATATCCCTGTACCTGTAGGTTTTAAATCTTTGCCAAAAGATTCCTATAGCTTTGAAAGTGGTAATGTGCGCACTGCAGTTTTGAAATATCAGGGTAAAGCCAACCCGGATCAGGTGGTGGTCTTTTACAAAGAACAGATGCCGATGTATAACTGGAACTTACTAAATGTCATAGAATACGGGGAGCGGATACTGAATTTTGAGCGGGAAAATGAAACCTGTATTATTAGTTTATCCGCCAAAGGAAATTCTATTTCTTTGACTATCTCTCTGGGCCCTAAGCCCCGAATCTTTAAGAAATCTGAAAAACCGCTAAAATAAAAAAATACTTGACAAATAACAACTTATATGATAAAAAAAGAAAATCAGGTTATACCACTGGATGTGGCTTTAATTTAAGGTAAGAAAGGAGGGAGGAGAAACAATCACCTGAAGTCATCAGAAAATCCAGTGATATACATATATAGAGATTATCTAGGAAAATTTTATAAAACCCTAGTTAATATATTGTTAAATAATATAAGGAGGTTAAAATAAAATGAGTAAACGCTTAATCCTAATTCTGACGCTGGCGTTTGTGGTGGGTATAGCTTATGCCGCATACGCTGAGGTCCAGAATGTCAAGGTAGGCGGCGATATCACAGCTATCGGGTTAATGCGTGAGCTAGATCTAAATAACAACCAGGGTGGAACCGAAAGCAAAGATAAATATCAGGATATGCTTAGCATCGTGCGGGTGAAGATTGACGCCGACCTTACCGACAATGTTTCTACGACAATAAGATTAATCAATGACCGCTATTGGGGCTCAAGTGAAAGGAGTTCCGATAATTCTGACATTGACTTAGACCTTGCCTATGTAACCTTAAAAGAGTTCCTTTATTCACCGGCTACACTAACTATTGGCAGCCAGGAACTACGTTTTGGCAATGGGATGATTATCGGCGACCCCACAACTAACAACCGAAGAAGCGGAGATAGCAATATCGCTATTATTGATGCTGACCTGGATATGCGTAAGGCATTTGATGCAGTGCGCCTTACCTTAAATTATGACCCCTTGGTGTTGGATATTGTGGGTGCAAAAGTTGAAGAAAACGAGCAAAACAACGAAGATGACATCAATCTTTATGGCATCAATGCCAACTATGCGTTAAGCAAAACCACAACTTTAGAAGCTTACTGGTTTGAAAAACATTCCCAGAGAAAAGCAAATTTACAGAATAAACCTGACCGGATTGATGTCTTAGGTGGCCGTGTTGTTACGCAACCCATAGAAAACCTTACCTATCAATTGGAAGCAGCTTACCAGTTAGGAAAATCTGTATTATCGGCAACCAATGTGGCGAATCGCCGGGCATGGGCATTGGAGACCTCGCTTACCTACGCTATGCCTAATGTGCGCTATAGCCCATCCTTAACCGCGTTGTATAATTATTTTAGTGGCCGTAGAGGTAATGACGAGAAAAAGGACACCGCCTGGAACCCGATGTTTGAGGACCAGACCGCTGGCAATATCGCCAATATTCAGATTGACCAGAGCAATTGCCATGTGGCCGGTGTAATTGCCTCCGCCAAACCTATGGATGATGTAAAATTGATTGGCGAATACTATGCCTACTGGTGGGATAAGAGATACGGCGATGGCCAGGTGGTAACTAGCGTTCGCGGAGATTCTCTGACAATGAAAAACAAGAAATTCGCCGGTCAAGAAATTGACCTTAAGACAGTTTATGACTATACCGAAGATGTACAGTTCTCTTTAATGACCGGTATATTCTTGCCTGGTTCATCCTTTGATAAGGCAAATGACAACACCGCAACCGAGGTCATCGGTTCAATGAAGGTCACCTTCTAAGTGGGTTGATGCCATCCCAAAACCCTCGGGAGAGCAGTCTCCCGGGGGTTTTTTTATAGAAAACAACGAATCCAACGAAAAGATGCTTTATTTAGCCTTTATCTTCCATATGCACCAACCCTATTACAAAAATCTCTTAACCGGCGAGGCTAAGATGCCCTGGGTGCGGCTACACGGATTAAAGGATTATCTGGATATGGTTAAGATCTTAAAATCATATCCGAAAATCCGCCAGACCTTTAACCTTGTGCCCTCTTTATTAGAACAGATAGAAGATTATACCCACCGGACTAATAAAGACAAATTCCTTGACCTCTCCTATAAACCTGCCAAGGAATTGACGGCCGAAGAGAGGAACTTTGTCTTGGAGAATTTTTTCTCTATCAACAAAGAAAAAGTAATTGCCCTTTTTCCCCGCTATTATGAGTTATATTTTAAGAAGATAAAAAAAGAGGAATTTAGCATACAGGACTTGCGGGATTTACAGGTTTACTTTAATCTTGTCTGGATTGACCCGCTTTTTAGGCAAGAATACCCCGAATTAAAAAATGCCCTCTATAAGGCAAGGTTTTTTAGTGAAGAAGAAAAAATTGCCCTTTTAGATAGACAGATAGAGATATTAGAAGAGATTATCCCTGCCTATAAAGAATTTATGGCTTCTGGGCAAATAGAAATAACCACCAGCCCTTATTATCATCCTATATTGCCCTTACTTTATAATATCAAGATCGCAAAAGAGGCAAATCCCAAAACCTTATTGCCAAAAGTTGAATTCTCTTACCCTGAGGATGTCCAGGCGCAGATTAATTTGGCAGTAGATTTTTATCAAAAAATCTTCGGTCAAAGACCACAAGGGATATGGCCATCCGAGGAATCAGTAAGCGAACATATCTTACCTTTTTTTATCTCCGCAGGCATAAATTGGCTCGTTACTGATGAGGCAATCCTGTTTAAGTCCTTAAAGAAGAAAAGACGCGACTCTAAAATTTTATATCAACCCCATATCTTAAAAAGAAAAAGCGGAAATCTAAATATAATTTTTCGCGACCGAAATTTGTCGGATTTAATCAGTTTTGTTTATTATAACTTAAAACCCGAAGCCGCAGTAGATGATTTTATGCGGCACTTAAAAAATATTGCCGATACCTTTGGTAACGAAGATACCCTGCTGACCATTGCCATGGATGGTGAGAATGCCTGGGAGTATTATGCTAATGATGGTCATGACTTTCTACAACTACTTTATCAAAGATTATCCGAGGCAAAATTTGTCTCTACCACAACACCGAGTGAGTATCTAAAGACGCATCCGCCAGTCTTAGAGATCAAACGTCTTGCTGCAGGTTCCTGGATTTTTGCTAATTTCAATAAGTGGATGAATCATCCGGATAAAACCAAGGCCTGGGAATGGCTGGCTGAGGCGCGAAAAGAATTGGACTCTACTCAATATTCAATACACAATACCCAATATGAATGGGCATGGAAACAAATCTATATCTTAGAGGGGAGTGATTGGTTCTGGTGGGCAGGAGAAAATCCATTTTTTGAGCGACTATTTCAGATACACCTAAAAAATTTTTATCGCTTAATCAATAGACCCGCTCCGCCTTATCTTAACGCAAGCTAATAAAAAGAATAAAACAGGCACATGGCACCTTACGCCTCTAATCTATTTAAGTAAAGAGGAATTTAAGTCTTTTCAGTCCTATCCTCTGCCCAATTTAGTTGACACCCTCTCTAAAAAGTGATATCATAAATCAAAAGGAGCTGATGAAAGATGCCCGAAGTAGAGGTTAGAAAAGACGAATCTTTTGAATCGGCTTTACGCCGTTTCAAAAAGAAGATTGAACAGGAGGGAATTCTAAAAGAGGTCCGTGACCGCAAGCATTACGAAAAACCAAGCGAACGCCGGCGAAAGAAAATGCGTTCAAGAAAATAAGATAGCTTTTGTGCTTTCTACGGCGTGGAATGCCTTTCGTTATACTCAGGCAAAAGACATGCTCTTTGAAATAAAGGATGTGGGTTTTGCGCGGATAGAACTCAGTTTCAATCTCACTACCTCTATGGTAAATGAGATTGAACGCTTCGTAAAGAAAGGCCAGATAAAAGTAGTAAGTTTACACAACTTTTGTCCTATACCTGAGGGCATAAGACGAGAGATTGCGCTTCCTGATTATTATTCATTGGCCTCCGGGAATGAAAGCCAACGGTATTCGGCAATAAAGCAAACCAAAAACACTATTGATACTGCCCAAAGACTCGGGGCGAAAGTAGTGGTTTTGCATATGGGAAGGGTAGAGATTCCAGATAACACCCGCGAACTAATCTTACTTTATGAGCGAGGCTTAAAAGATTCTTTAGAATTTAAGCATCTTAAAGATAAAATTATTAAAGATAGACTTAAATTAGCCAAGCCATTCCTGGAAAATGCCCTTAAGAGTCTGGAAGAGTTAAATCTCTATGCGCAAAAGCGAGGTATTTTTTTAGGGATTGAAAACCGTTTTTACTATCGCGAAATTCCTTCCTTGACCGAAATCGGTATTATCCTTAAGCAATTTCAAGACGCGAATATCTTTTACTGGCATGATATTGGCCATGCGCAAGTAATGGAAAATTTGGGCTTTAGTCGCCATCAGGATTATCTAGATTTATATAGCAGTAAAATGCTGGGAATTCACTTGCACGATATTTCCGGATGCCTTGACCATCAAGCACCAGGTAAAGGAGAATTTGATTTTAGGCGCCTCAAACCTTACTTAAAAAAAACAACCTTAAAAGTTATTGAGGCGCATCATCCGGCAAGCGCTCAGGATTTAAAGGAGAGTAAAAATTTTTTAGCCGAAGTTTTTAATGAACAAAATTAAAGTCCGTCAACCGGCAGTAGCCGGCCAATTCTATCCAAGCTCGCCAAAAGCACTTAGGGAAAATATCCAATACCTGATTGATAATTCTGTATCAAAAATAGAGGCAATTGCCTGTATGCTTCCTCATGCCGGCTACATGTATTCGGGCAGAGTAGCAGCACAGACTCTTTCTCATCTTAAAGTCAAAGACAAAATTATTCTTTTAGGTCCTAATCATACCGGCTATGGAGTGCCTTTTAGTATCATGGCCGAAGGTAGCTGGCAGATGCCCTTTGGCGAGATTAAAATTGACTCCTTTTTAGCTAAACATATCCTAAAAAACTCTTCATTTTTAGAAGAAGATATTTCTGCACATATCTATGAGCATTCTCTGGAGGTAGAATTACCGATTTTACAGTATTTTAAGTCGGATTTTAGTATTGTGCCGATAGTGCTTTTATCCGATGAATTAAGTGCGTTAAAAAAAATTGGGGAGGAGATCGCAAAAGTCATTAAAGAACTTGATTTAAAAAATTCAACTTTAATTGTTGCCAGCTCTGATATGACCCATTATGAACCGCAGGCCCAAGCTCAAAAGAAAGACCGCGAAGCCATAAATGCAATCCTGGAATTGAACGAAGATAAACTGATGCAAAAGATTCACGATTTAAATATCTCTATGTGCGGCTATGCACCAACAATTACCATGCTTTCTCTGGCTAAATCCTTAGGGGCAAAAGGTGCGAAGTTAGTTAAATACCAGACCAGTGGCGAG
>JAMWCK010000025.1 GCA_023819625.1 Candidatus Omnitrophota bacterium
GCCAAGGGCAATACCCTCATAGATGATATCGGCTGTATTGATAAGTCTTTTCCTGAGTTTCCTCGCCTTTTAAAGAGCCTTTTAATTTCTAATCATAAATAAACTAATAAAATTCTGCTAACTTTTTATTTGACATAGGTTTTAATTTCTGCTAAAATCGCCGTTGTAAGTTCGAAAAGGAGATTAGATATGACTAAATTTCGGAATTTACTTGGAAGATTATTAAATTATCTGCGCAGTTCATTTTCTAATGATATTGGTATCGATTTAGGTACTGCCACCACCTTAGTTTATGTCAAGGGTGAGGGGGTAGTCCTTTGTGAGCCTTCTGTAGTGGCGGTTGAACGTGGGACTTCTCATGTTTTAGCCGTGGGAGAAGAGGCAAAACGGATGCTGGGGCGTACTCCGGGAAATATTGTAGCCATCCGACCCATGAAAGACGGCGTAATTACTGACTTTGAGGTGACAGAGGCGATGCTTAGGCATTTTATCCAGAAAGTGCGTCGCCGTAAATTTCAAATTCGGCCACGGATAGTAATTGCTATTCCTTCGGGAATTACTGAGGTAGAGCGTCGGGCTGTAAAGGAGTCTGCAGAGCGCGCCGGGGCAAGGGAGGTATTTTTAATTGAAGAACCGATTGCTGCGGCCATTGGAGTAGGGTTGCCGATCCAGGAGCCTACCGGTAATATGATTATTGATATTGGTGGAGGCACTACCGAGATTGCGGTAATTTCTCTGGCGGGAATCGTTTTTTCTAAATCCATACGTATTGGCGGCGATGAGATGGATGAGGCAATTATTGATTATTTAAAAAAGACTTATAACCTGATGGTAGGAGAGCGCACTGCAGAGGAGATAAAAATAAAAATCGGTTCTGCCTATCCCTTAGAAGAAGAATTATCTTTAGAGGTTAAGGGAAGAGATTTGGTGGTGGGTCTTCCTAAGACCGTGACTATTACCTCCGAAGAAATCCGTGATGCATTACAGGAGCCTTTACGGGAGATTCTGGAAATCACTAAGATATCTTTGGAGAGGACCCCGCCGGAATTGGCCGCGGATTTGATTGAGCATGGTATTGTCATGGCGGGCGGAGGTTCTTTATTGAAGGGTCTAGATAAATTAATTTCAGAAGAAACGGGTTTGCCCGTGCACATCGCCGATAATCCTCTAACTGCTGTAGTCCAAGGGACAGGTAAGGTTTTAACGGAAATTCGTTACTTAAAAAGGGTTACTGTCTCCATTAAAACTGAGATACAGGGCACTTAGGCGTAAAAGTTGTTCTTCTATGTAAGGAAATTCAAAAAGAAGAATCTCATCTATTTTTTAATTACGTTTGCACTTCTTTTGTTGTTTTCTATATCCCTGCCATATTTTCGTGTCTCCTTATTAAATATCCTTAATGGCCCTTTAAGAATATTTACCTTAATTCGTCGCGAACTAGAAGGGATTATTTTTTATCATCGTAATCTTATTCAGCTGGAACAACTTAAAAAGCAAGTAGATTTATTGCAACAAAACATCAATACCATAAATGAATTAAGACAAGAAAATCAACGACTAAAAAATCTCCTAAATCTAAAGCACGATTTAACCTTAAAGGTAATTGCGGCTAAGGTTATTGCCCGTTCTCCTGACAACTGGTCTTCGTTGATCATTATTGATAAAGGTAGAGTTTCGGGAATAAAGAAGGGGATGCCGGTAATGAGTTATTTAGGATTAGTTGGTAGGGTGGTTGAAACAGGCGAGACGACCAGTAAGATTGTGCTTATTAATGACCCGGATTTTGCCGTTTCCGGTATCGTCCAACGCAGTCGCCAGGAAGGATTAATCTGTGGAAGTTTAGGAGAATATTTACTGATGCGCTATTTGCCAAAGGACGCAGATATTCAGGTTCAAGATGTGATTGTCACTTCGGGATTAACCCCCCGCTACCCCAAAGGAATACTTATTGGAAGGGTATTGAGTTTAGCCGATGATTTTTCCGGAATGGGGCGTTATGCCATTGTAAAACCCGCTGTTAATCTTTCCCGTATTGAAGAGGTTCTAGTGATTGTGCAATGAAGCGTATCTTGCGTAGAGAAAGAGTATGGTATCAGATGAAAGGTAGGCTGAATTCTCATCTTAAAAATTATGCAGTTTTTTGGGGAATTATTTTTCTCACATTCCTCTTAGAGGCGACGGTCTTAGAGGCATTGAGAGTATTTGGTGTAAAGCCACAGATAACCTTAGCGATAGTCGTGATTATAAATTTGATTTTTGATTCTAAGCGGGCTTTTTTTTTAAGCATCTTTGCCGGTTTGCTTAAGGATATTTTTGCCGTGAATTCATTTGGTATAAATTTAAGTTTATATGCCCTCTTTAGTTTTCTCATTGGAAGGTTAACAAAAAAAATATCTTTTGAGCATAGACTTAGCATTTTGGGATTGATTTTTAGCGTTGTAGTAATTAATGCAATCTTTTTAAGGTTTATTTTTTATCTTTCGGGCTGTGTTGTCTATTTAGGAATATTTTTACGGATTATGGCACTGGAGGGGATTTATACCCTCGCGTGTTTATCTGTTTTATTTAGATTTTTTAAATTAAAGAATTTTTAAGAACATAATGCGGATAAAATTTGTACGGATATCGGTAATCTTTATCTTTTTATTTTTGGGGTCAAACCTTTTGTATTTAGAAATTTTTAGGGGCAGAGAATTTCGTCATAAAAGTTTTAAGAATCGCATTCGCCTCCTGCCGCAGGAGGGTTGTCGCGGAAAAATCCTTGACCGCAACAATCATCCTATTGTGGATAACGAGCTTAGCTATGATGTCTTTATTTTGCCCCAAGATTCAAGCGCTCAGACACAAAAGCTATTACAGGAAATATCTCGCGTTTTACAGCGACCAATTCAAGATTTAAACATCGCACTTAAAAGTCAATTTGTGGCGCCGTTTGCTCCGATTCTTCTGGTGAATGATATAGAGATCCGACAGGCAATAATGTTGGAAGAATTAAAAACCGATTTTCCGGGAATTATCGTTCAGACAAGAGTCAAAAGACATTATCCTTTTGGGAGACTCGCCTCTCATCTCATCGGATATTTGGGCGAGATTGATCCATGGCGTCTGAAGAAATTAGCCGATTATGGTTATAAGAGTAAGGATATCGTGGGTTTCAGTGGGATAGAGGAAAAATACGATTACTATCTGCGTCAGGAGGAAGGTGGATTGTCTATTGAGGTTGATCATCGGGGAAGATTTGTGCGCGTGGTGGGATATAGACCACCAAAAAACGGCAAAGACATCCAGCTGACTATAGATTTAAGGCTTCAGAAGATTGTTGAAGAGATAATGAGAGATAGAATTGGCAGTGTAATAATTATGGAGCCAGGACAGGGTGAGATTTTAGCAATGGCAAGCTTTCCTAATTTTAATCCGGCGATATTTATTAAAAAAAGTAATTCTTTGCTTAAAGATATTCTTCATCATCCCGAGGCACCTTTACTCAACCGCGCCATAAGCGGAACTTATCCGGCGGGTTCGATATTTAAGTTAGTGGTGGCAATCGCAGCTTTAGAAACCGAGAAATTAGACCTTAAACGAAGATTTTTCTGCTCAGGGAAGATGCAGATTGGAAAACAGGAATTTTCCTGCTGGGATGTTCATAATGATGAGAATCTTCAAGAGGCAATTTCCCATTCTTGTAATATCTTTTTCTATCATACGGGACTTCTTCTGGGTGGGCAATTGATTCATGATTGGGGGCTACAATTAGGTTTTTATAAACCTACAGGGATTGATCTACCTTATGAAGCCAGCGGTTTTGTTCCTTCGCCTTTATGGCGGAGTTTATTTCGTCTGCGTAATTGGTCAGCAGGAGATACAGCCAATCTTTCCATTGGTCAGGCGGAATTATTGGTTACCCCTTTGCAGGTCTGTCGGATGATGGCAATATTGGCTAATCAGGGTAAATTGGTTACCCCCCATGTTGTTAAGTCTATTGCCGGTAAGGAAATCTTATGGCCAGAAAAAAGGATTATCGGTATTCATTTAAAGAAAAAGACCTTGGATTATCTGCGGCAGGGTTTAAGAAGAGTGGTTATGGACAAGGATGGTACAGCGCATAACCTATCTTCACTTTCTGTTTCTGTGGCGGGTAAAACCGGAACTGCCCAGGTTGCAGCTGGGGCCCCTCACGGTTGGTTTGCGGGTTTTTTCCCTTATAAAGATCCTAAGTTTGTGCTCTGTGTATTCTTAGAACACGGCGGTTCAGGTTATGCTGCCAGTAGTCTAGCAAAACAAATCATTGAAAAGATGCTTCAGGAAGGGTTGATAGAATCATAAAAAGGAAAAAATTTTAAAATCCAATTAATGATTTAACTGATGAAGATATTAATGATTGCTATTTTAATCGGCATTATCGGCATTATGTCTATCTACAGTAGTACTTATCAGAACCAGATAAGGCTCTGGCGGATGCAGATAATCTGGCTTTTTTTGGGGATAGTGAGTTTTTTATTTTTTTTACATTATGATTACCGCCGATTCTGGGATATTACTTATTTTCTCTATGTTGCAGTAATCATTCTTTTGTGGTTAGTTCTTATTTTAGGAAGTGTGCGTCTTGGTGCCCAACGCTGGTTAAGAGTTGCCTGGTTTAATCTCCAACCGTCAGAATTGGCCAAATTAATTATTGTGATATTTTTATCGCGGTATTTTAGCAAAAAATCAGCCCTGGATATAGGCTTACTTTCTTCTAAATTTGGCATCTTGCGGGCAATAGTTATTCCCTTCTTATTTGTCGCTTTTCCTGTAGGTTTGATTATTGAGCAGCCGGATTTAGGCTCAGGCGTAATCATGATAGTGATATTTCTAGGGATGCTTTATCTGGCAGATATACGGTTGAAATATATATTTATATTTTTGTTTCTCATAATTTTCTCCCTGCCTTTTTGCTGGCATTTCTTAAGAGATTATCAAAAGGCGAGATTAATGGTTTTTCTTAATCCCAATGCTGATCCCCTGGGCGCAGGATATACACTTTTACAATCCAAGATTGCCATTGGCTCGGGTGGTTTTTGGGGGAGGGGTTGGCTTTTGGGAACGCAAAGTCAGCTGCGTTTTTTACCCGAGTCACACACAGATTTTATCTTTGCTACCTTTGCAGAAGAGAGAGGTTTATTAGGTAGTGTTGCATTATTAATCTTATATTATTTTCTCATTAGAGAGGGGTTGTTGATTGCCCAGCGAACTCAAGAGCAGTTTGGAAGATTGTTAGCAGGAGGTATTTCATTCATGCTTGGTATCCAGGTTTCGATTAATATTGCTATGACGATGGGACTAGTGCCGATAGTTGGGCTACCTTTGCCGCTTTTTAGTTACGGAGGTTCATCTATGGTTGTGACATTTATTGCGCTGGGGATACTGGCCAATATTGAGAAGAGAAGGGCAGTATTTTAGATAGAACGAAACCTTTCTCTAATCCTTTAAAGGTTTTGATTCAATATGCTAAACGATATTCTTATGCAAGTAAAAAGACCCAGCCGTTACTTCGGAGAGGAATGGAATGTCTGTAAAAAGAATTTTGATGGCGCAAAGATAAAATTTGCTTTGTGTTTTCCTGACCTTTACGAAGTAGGGATGAGTAATTTGGGTATAAGGATTATTTATTGGATATTGAACAGCATCCAGGATGTGGTTTGCGAACGGGTTTTTGCTCCAGATAGAGATATGGAAGAAATTTTGCGCAAAAATAGCCTCGTGCTCTTTTCCTTGGAAAATAAAAGAGGTCTTAAAGAATTTGACCTGATAGGTTTTTCTTTAGGGTATGAATTGAATTATACCAATATCCTTAATATTTTAGATTTAGGCGCAATTCCTTTTTATTCTCGAGAGCGCGATTTTCGTTATCCCTTAGTTATCGGAGGTGGGCCCTGTGTATTGAATCCAGAACCCTTAGCAGAATTTTTTGATTTTTTTGTTTTTGGTGAGGGCGAAGAAATAATCTTGGAGATTATTGAGCTTTATCGTAAATATCAAAGCCGGTTTAGAGGCGGACAATTGAGTAAGGAGGATCTACTTAAAGAATTTTCCTGTATTGAGGGAATATATGTACCTTCTTTGTATAAAGTGGAATATAATCTAGATGGAGGGATTGAGGAGTTTAAGCCTAGAATAGAAGGGATCCCCCTTAAGATAAAGAAACGCATCTTACCAAAATTAGATAACCATTTTTACCCCTTAGATTGGTTAGTTCCTTATAGCGAGATTGTGCATGACCGTCTCTGCCTAGAAATTATGCGTGGCTGTCCAAATCAATGCCATTTCTGCCAGGCCCGATCACAATATTTTCCTTTACGCCAAAGAGATTTTAATGGTATATTAAATTTAGCCACCGAGTTATATAAGCGCACTGGTTATGAAGAACTCTGTCTTTTAGGGCTTTGCGTAAGTGATTATCCGCGGATACAGGAGCTTCTTGAGAAGTTAGTAGATTTGTTCACAGATAAGGGAGTTTCTGTATCCTTGCCTTCTATCACGCCAAAAGAATATTTAGCAAATTTATCTTTTCTAATTGCCGCAGTTAAAAAGAGTGGCCTTACCTTTGCTCCTGAGGCAGCCACAGAGAGGTTACGCAATCTTTTGGGAAAATTTTTTGATCCAGAGGAATTTTTTCGTGTCCTGAAGGAGATATACGCTATAGGTTACCAACGTATAAAGCTTTATTTTATGGTTGGCCTTCCGGAAGAAACCACAGAGGACCTTGATGCCATAATTGAATTTGCCCATCGTGCTTCTTGGTTAAGAAATGAGGTACAGCATCGTCCTGCCTGGATAAATATTAGTGTGAACACCTTAATTCCTAAACCGCATACCCCTTTTCAGTGGTACAGAATGATAAAATTAGAAGAGATTATTTCTAAACGAAATTACCTTAAAAATAAAATTAAAAAGTACCAGAGACTAAAATTAAATTTCCACAATCCTTATATGAGCATCCTGGAGGCGGTATTTTCTCGCGGTGACCGTCGCTTAAGTCGAGTGATTCTTTTGGCATTTAGGAAGGGTGCGCGTTTTGATGCCTGGGAGGATGGTTTTAATTTTAGCCTTTGGCAAGAGGCATTTAAGGAGGCAGCCCTGGATTATGAATTTTATCTAAAAGAGAGGTCAAAGGATGAAATTTTACCTTGGGAATTTTTGGATATTGGGATAAGTAAGGATTTACTCTGGCGGAAATTTGAGAAAAGTATTTGCAAGATAAAAAGATAAGAAGTATAATTAGAGATAAAAAAGAAATAGAAATTTCTTTTTATAAAAAATAAAGACATTACCCATAACCCTTGATAGTTAATAGATAGTTAATAAAATACATTATGTCATATATTAGGTTTTAAGAAAAGAGAGGTAAAGATGGGGAAAAATAAAAGTCTTTCTCTTGCCTCACAAGGATTAAGGTATAAATTAAGGATATCTTTTTATCTAATGTCTATTCTGCCGATACTCATCTTGATCCATATAGTTTTAAATTATATCCCGCCGGATGTGGGTCTTAAGTTGGGTGTTGTGGCTTATATTGTAATTAGTATATTTATTGCCAGCGCAGGTTTTTTTGTTATTAAAGAGGTATTAGAGCGAATTTTATCTTTAAGTACTGATGCCAAGTTAATTGCCGCTGGCGATATTAATCATAAGGTAATTACGGAAACAGAGGATGAATTAGGAGATTTAGCTGAGGCCCTAAATCAACTTACCCAACGTATCCGTAATAATATGGATGAATTAAAGGGTTATAGCGAAAAAACTACCAAGATAAATTTAGAGATACAAAAAATGGTCCCAGTGCTTTACAGTTTACTACAGATAAGTTCTTTGCTTTCTCAGGGGGCAAAATTAGAAGATACCCTAAAAATTATTACCGAAAAGGCGCGCCTTTTGGCAAGCTCGGATGTGGCCTATTTACTTCTTAGAGAAGAAGGCAAAGAAGACTTTGGGGTATACGCTGCTGATGGTGTAAATTCTCATTATCTCTTCAGGCTTAAAATTACGCCTCAAGAGAGCAACTTATTAGAGAAAATCATTAAAACTACCACTCTCCTTATATTAGATAAGGAAAATATTATGCCCAAAGATTTAGCCTTAATTTTTTATGAAAAATTTAAGTTGAGGAATACACTGGCATTAGGTATTTATTTAAGGGGAAGACTCACGGGGATTTTAGGTATCGGCAATAACAAAGAGCAATTTTTATACCAAAAGGATGATATTGAATTTTTGGATCTCTTTGCCAAACAGATTACCATTGCTTTAGAAAACAACTTCCTTATCCACCGTGTAGAGAAACTAGAGATCAAAGATGCCTTAACAGGTTTATATAATGAATCCTTTATCATCTCTCGCCTCCAGGAGGAGATCGAGCGGGCGATTATCTATCAGCGCCCCTGCGCCTTTATTCTTTTGGATGTTGATAACTTTGGGAAATTTCATCAGCAATTTGGTTCCTTGCAGGCAGAGGAGATCTTAAAGCGAATTGCCAGGCTTATTAAAAATTCCGTTACCGAGGTTGACCGCGTGGGAAGGACTGGAAACAATG
This sequence comes from Candidatus Omnitrophota bacterium, assembly GCA_023819625.1. GTDB lineage: Bacteria > Omnitrophota > Gorgyraeia > Gygaellales > Profunditerraquicolaceae > JAMWCK01. Next base: position 8,570 of record JAMWCK010000025.1, read on the forward strand.
AGTTTGCTATAGTTCTACCAGAGAAAAACAAACGTCAGGCGCAAGAGATAGCCGAGGCAATCCGCAAAAAAATAGAATTTTCTTTTTCTGAAGAAGAGGATCTCCACAGACGACTTACTGTAAGTGGAGGGGTAAGCGAAAATCCGCTTGATGGTATAGAGGCAAAAGAATTGATTAGTAAGGCCAAAGAATTACTTATCCTGGCAAAAAAACAGGGCAGGAATCGCATCGTATTTTCTTAAAGTAAAGATGGTAATACGAAAAATTATTAATAAACAATTAGGCGAGTTGCTTATTGAACGAGGAATTATAAATGAGGCGCAATTAGACAAGGCATTAGCGGTACAGAAAGAAAAGGGTGGACTTATCGGTGAGATATTGGTGGATTTAGGTTTTGTTCGCGAAGAAGATATTGCCCAGGCATTAACGGCACAGTACGGTTTTCCTTATCTACCACTAGCCAATTACGAGATTAATCCAGAAATAATTAATCTTATTCCTGCTCGGGTGGCGCGACAGTATATGCTGGTGCCGATAGATAAAATTGGAAGTAATCTTACAATCGCGATGTCTAATCCTTTAAATATTCAAGCTATCGAGGATATAGAGTTGCTTTCCGGTTGTAGTGTGCAGACCTTTGTCTCTACTTCTTCAGATATTAAAAGGGCAATCGCAAAATACTATAAGGACAAAGAATAGAATTACTTGAAGCGCAAAAATGGTATCCCTCAAAGAGCGTCTTATCAATATTCTCATTAATAATAAACTCATTACTCAAGAGCAGTTGGATAAGGCGATAGCAGCACAGAGGGAAAAAGGAGGACGGCTCTCCGAGATTCTCGTAAATATGGGTTTTATTAAAGAAGACGACTTGATTTCTGCGTTGAGCGTGGGTTTAGGGCTACCGTTGATTGACTTGAAACGTTTTAAGATTGATTTGGCTGTTGCCAGAATGATTCCCGTAGAGGTTGCACGATATTATCAGATTATCCCTGTATCCCAGATGGGCAAGACAATTACTGTCGTCATGGCCGACCCCTTAAATATCTTTGCCATTGACCATGTTTCCAGCCTCACGGGTTATAAGATAAATCCCATTATTGCAAATAGTCAGGATATCCTACAGGCCATTGAGTTAGTTTATCCCGATACCACCAAAGGCGCGATTGAGAAGTTGGTGAAAGAGATGACCACGACCTCCTTAGAACTGATTAAAGAAGAAAAGGAAATTTTGCCTTCGGACCAGGAGTTAAGCCGTGTCGCCAGGGAGGCACCGGTAGTTAAAATCACTGAGATGTTACTTAAAAAGGGAGTGGAGAAAAGGGCCTCGGATATACTTATTGAGCCGCAGGAGAAGAAGGTGCGCGTGCGCTTGCGCATTGACGGCGTATTACAAGAGGAAGAGATAATCCCTAAGAATATGCACGCCGCCATTGTCTCGCGTATTAAGGTCATCTCGGATTTAAATATCGCTGAACATCGTCTCCCTCAGGACGGTCGCTTTAAGGTCAAAATACAGAATAAAGAGGTAGACTTTCGCGTTTCGGTATTGCCTTCCAGTTTAGGGGAAAAGGTTGCCCTGCGCATTCTGGATAAATCACAGGCAGTGTTGGATATAGAAAAATTGGGTTTTAGTATAGATGCGGTTTCTAAATTAAAAAAGGTTGCTAAGCTACCCCATGGAATGATTTTGGTTTGTGGTCCAACGGGAAGCGGAAAGACCACTACTCTTTATGCGATTTTAAAATTTGTAGATTCTCCCCAGAAAAATATTGTTACTGTAGAAGACCCTGTAGAATATCAACTTGAAGGTATAAACCAGGTTAGTGTCCGACCAGAGATTGGGCTTACATTTGCCTCGGCATTACGCTCGATATTAAGGCAGGATCCCAATATTATTATGATTGGCGAAATTCGCGATTTTGAAACCGTGGATATCGCGATTAAAAGCGCCCTTACCGGACACTTAGTGCTTTCTACTTTACATACCACCACTTCCGCCGGAGCAATTGCGCGTCTGATTAACATGGGAGTTGAACCCTATTTGCTTAATGCCTCTTTAATCTGTGTGGTTGCCCAGAGATTGGTGCGTAAAATCTGTCCTTATTGTAAAGAGGAATACCCCATAAAAAAAGAAATTATTGAGACTTTAAAATTGGATCCCGGTAGCATTAAGAAATTTGTATTCTTTCGCGGCAGAGGCTGCAGGAGTTGTTTTAATTTAGGTTATAGTGGGAGGTTAGGATTGGCAGAGATACTTTTGCTTACTCCTCGCGTACGCGAGTTAATTCTTAACCGTGCACAAGAATACGCGATCAAACAACAGGCACGTAAAGAAGGAATGAAGACTTTGCGCGAGGAAGGAATGGCATTGGTTCTACAAGGAGAAACTACCATTGAAGAGGTTTTACGGGTTACCACCGCGGATGAATGATAAGTGGTATCAATAAAACACGTTAGCCATAATTTCATTTGATATTATAAAAGAAATGCCGACATTAAAAGAGAATCTCATCGAAGTCCTGGTAAAAAGTGGAAGGCTTAAGAAAGAAGAATTAGAGAGGGCCTTAGATTTGCAGAAACAGAAACAGCTTCCTCTAAGAAAGATTTTAACTGAATTGGGTTTAATTAGAGAAGAGGAATTACTTTCTCTCTTATCCGCACAACTTTATATTCCCACGTTACATTTGGACAGATATAAATTTGACCCCGAGGTAACCAAACTTATCCCTGAACGGATCGCCAGGCTTTATTGTTTAATCCCTTTATCTTATATCGGTAACACTCTTACCGTAGCCATGGCCGACCCCCTAAATATCTTTGCCCTGGATGATTTGAAGACCTTGACCGGTTTAAATATCGATACGGTCTTAAGTCCAGAAGAAGAGATATTAAAGACAATAGAAAGCCAATATCATCCTGATTCTAAAAGCGTAGATGATCTTCTTAAGGAGACTTCTTTTGCTGAGGGTAGGCCACAAGCTCAAGAGATAGAATTACTAAAGCACGAAGAGATTGAGCTGGGTGTGGCAATTAGAGAGAGTGAAAACCCACCGATTATAAAACTGGTAGACCTGATGCTTACCCAGGCCTTAAGCAGACGCGCTTCAGATATCCACATTGAGCCCGAAGAAGATAAATTACGTATCCGTTATCGCATTGACGGAGCATTGCAGGAGGCCTTCCTAATTCCCAAAATAAACCAGAATGCGGTGTTGGCACGTCTTAAGATAATTTCTAATTTAGATATTACGGAAAGTCGTCTACCACAGGATGGGCGCTTTAAGGTAAGATTTCAAGACAAGGAGATAGATTTTCGTGTTTCGGCTTTGCCTACTACTTTTGGCCAGAAATTTGTGTTAAGGATTCTGGACAAAAGCAATCTTTCTTGTGGTTTAGATAAATTAGGGTTTTCGCCGCAGCCTTTAGAGATATTTAAGCAGGCAATCACTAAGCCATTTGGGATGATTTTGGTTACCGGCCCTA
>JAMWCK010000026.1 GCA_023819625.1 Candidatus Omnitrophota bacterium
TCTTGCGACAAACCCTTTTGTTTTCTTAACTTTTTTATATTTTTGCCTATTGGCGAAATCTCTCTTGACATTGTAGTATTAAAATAATAGTATGTATATATGGAGTAATCACAATCTATAATTATGATACAAAATTATTTTGATAATGTAAAGAGAATTTTAGGGAGTGTAATTTCAAATGCCCGCGTATGGGTGGGTGGGGACAAGGGCATTTACCTTAAAAAATCATCGGCTCGCCCGCGAAGCGAGGGCGAGGCAACAATCTCCCAAAATCCTAATTTTGAAAATTGGCGGAGGGGGCGAGATTCGAACTCGCGTGGGCCTTTAAGACCCAACCGCTTTTCGAGAGCGGCCCGTTATAACCACTTCGGTACCCCTCCAAAATTATATTAATAATGGCGGAGGAGGTAGGATTCGAACCCACGAGGCATCTTTCGATACCTAACCGCTTTCAAGGCGGTCGCTTTCAACCGCTCAGCCACTCCTCCAAATTTTTGGCAGAAGAACTACTGCTGCACCCTACTGAGATAAAAATAATTGTTTAAATACGGCGTAAAATATACCTTGGGTAGACCGAAAAGAATTGTTTAAGAAATTCACTATTGAAAACTGCGCAAAGATAAAATTTAAGATAAGGGCAGTCAAGATAAGGTTAAGGATATAGACAAAAGAAAATCCGAAGATATAATTTGCCTTGAGAAAATCCTGTTGCCTGGTGCGTAGCGACTTTGCCCCGAATATAAGATGTAACCCCATACTGAAGCCAAAAAGAAAAAGAAAATAATTAAGTACCTTTGGAGATTTACTGATGAACGAGACGGCCCAATACCCAAAGAATAAAATTAGTGTATAAACGGGTAATACATAAGGCGCAACCCTCACCAGTGGCTTAAAAAAACTAAAAATTATCTCTAATATCTTCTGACCTTTGACATAGATTATTGTCGGCTCCCAGATGAATAAATAAATGATTAATAATGTAATCAGGCCAGCCCAGAAATTGTTTTGGCTGGATTTATCAAGGCCGCTAAATTCATTTAAGAAAGAAATAGAACTTGCATAAACTAAAGGCAAAAGACAAAGCCCGAAGATAAATTTGATAATACTAAAAATCTTACCGGAAAAAATAGTAACCTTGGGTAAAACGCGGGGTTCTTTCTTAATTTCTTGATTAGGGGATTCTTTCTTTTCCATCTAGATACGGCCTTAAAACTTCAGGGATAACCACTGAACCGTCCTTCTGTTGATAATTTTCTAATATGGCAATCAGCGTGCGCGCCAAAGCCACACCTGAGCCGTTTAAGGTATGCACATATTCTAATTTTTTATCCAAACGCCGGTAGCGGATATTTGCCCGGCGTGCCTGGAAACTTTCAAAATTACTACAACTGGAAACTTCAAGCCACGTATCTATCCCCGGGGCATAGGCCTCTAAATCATAACATTTGCTTGCGGCAAAACTTAAGTCCTCGGTAGGTAAGACTACGACGCGATAAGGAAGACCTAAAAGTTCTAATACCCTCTCTGCATCCTTAACTAATTTCTCCAGTTCCGCATAAGAATCTTCGGGCTTAACGAATTTTACCAATTCTACCTTATCAAACTGATGCACACGGATTAGACCCTTGGTGTCCTTGCCATATGAACCTGCCTCACGGCGAAAACAAGCAGTATAAGCGGTATAATAAATGGGAAGGTCCTCCTCCGCAAGCACCTCGTCACGGAAGATATTAGTCACTGGGACCTCGGCCGTGGGAATTAAAAATAAATCATCGTCTTTTAAGCGGTACATATCTTCTTCTAATTTTGGAAGTTGTCCTGTGCCGGTCATACTTGGCCGGTTTACCAAAAAAGGCGGAAATATTTCCGTATAACCATGTTTTTTAGTATGTAGATCGAGCATAAAATTTATTAAGGCGCGCTCCAATTTTGCCCCCCAGCCCTTATAAAGCACAAAATTTGAGCCAGTGATTTTGGCGGCCCGACCAAAATCAATAATATCTAAGTGCCGGGAAATTTCTAGATGGGTAACCGGCTTAAAATCAAAAACCGGCCTTTCTAGATAAGTGCGCACAATCCCTTTTTTTGTAGCATCACCCACAGGAACCGAGGGATGGGGAATATTGGGAATAAGTAATAATAATTTATTCAACTGACTATCTAATTCTTTTAATTCATCTTCCAGAGTATCAATTTTAGTGGCAATTTCTTTCATTGAGGTAATCTTCGCCTTGGCGTCTTTTTTTGCCTTAAGCAATGCGGTTATCTCGTCATTGGCTCTATTTTTCTCTTGTCGCAAGACCTCTAATTCATTTAAGTTTTCTCGACGCATTTTGTCAAGTTGCATAAGATGTTCTAAATCTAATTGTAATCCGCGGTCTTTAAGGGACTTTTTTACTGTATCTAAATTTTCGCGAATAAATTTTATATCAAGCATCTGCTTTTAATATCTCCTTTACCCTATCCAATACACCTAATTTTTTAGCCCAGATTTTCAAATAGTTTTTATTAATGATTTCTTTGTTTTCTTTACATAAAAAAGCGGCATCAACAAAATCAATCGGTCGGTCAGCAATGGCCTTAAGAAGAATAAGGTCTTCCAAAGAGACTACATTGACCGCTATACCTAAGAAATCATCTTTTCTTTTTCTTTTAAGGATTTGTTTTGGGAATTCTGTCGTGGCAGTAACTAAATCAATAAATATCTCAAAACCCGTATCTCTATCTGTATAGATAACTCGCAGCAATTCAAGACCCTTTAACTTAATTACCCCTTTCTTTTTGTCAAAACTAAAACCTTCTTCTTGCTGAATCTGATTGACCAAATCCGCAATTTTATTTTGCTCAACTGCGATCATTAAATCTATGTCTCTTGTTGCCCTAATCCGCTTGTAAAGCTGCATTGCCAGGCCACCAAACAAACAATAATCAATATTATTTTTTTCTAAGAAGCTTACTATATTTTTTAGCGCCCTTAAAATAATATTGCTGAGCATCATCTTAATTTCTTTAGGCTATTATACAATGCCTGCCAGTGCTCTTCACTTTGCCGGCAAAGACTTAAGTTTAGTTCCTTTAAAGCCAATTCCTTATTTACTTTTTTTCTTAAACGTGATAAGGAAAGCATAACGCCCAAATCAAGAAGGTCTTTCCATAAAATAGCGAGATCCTTTTTTAAGGATATTTTTTGGGTTTTCATCCCTTGATTACTCCCAGTGGACGCATCCGGCAGACCCTTTTTGAAATACCTGCATTGTGCACGACATTTACTACCTCATTTACATCTTTATACGCCTGCGGTGCTTCTTCAACGATAGTACCGCGTCCTGAGGCCTTAACAATTATATCCTTAGATTCTAATTCCTTTAACAAGGCCTCGACATTAATAGAACGGGTAGCAGCAGTGCGGGATTTTACGCGTCCGGCACCGTGACAGGTTGAACCAAAGGTCTCTTCCTCCGCCTTTTTCGTTCCTACCAATAGATACGAATTCCTGCCCATATCTCCGGGAATAATTACCGGCTGGCCAGTATTTTTGTAACGCTGGGGTAGTGCCGGATGTCCCGGACCAAATGCCCGGGTGGCACCCTTTCTGTGCACACATAAAGTCTTTTCTTTACCGTCAATAGTATACCTTTCTATCTTAGCGATATTATGTGCAACATCATAAATTAAACTCATCCCCATCTTTTGCCACTGCATCCCAAAGACCTTCTCAAAAACTTTGCGCGTAAGATACATCAGACACTGGCGGTTTGCCCAGGCATAATTTGCCGCGCATTTCATTGCGCTTAAATAGGCCTTGCCTTCCGGTGAATTCACTGGCGCACAGGCAAGTTGTCGGTCAGGGATATTGATATTGTATTTCTGAAGATAGTGGATCATACTACGCGTATAATCATCGCAGATCTGATAACCTAAACCGCGTGAACCCGAATGAATCATAATTGTAATCTGACCTAAAGTTAATCCAAAGGCATCAGAAAGCTTTTGATCATAAATTTGGTCTATTACCTGAATCTCTAAAAAATGATTTCCCGAGCCAAGGGTCCCTGACTGTGCCTTACCCCGCTCATATGCCCTTTGGGAAACTGCCAGAGGATCAGCGCCCTGAATCGCCCCATATTCCTCGGTACATTCTAAATCCTCTTCTATTCCATAACCTTTTTCTACTGCCCACCTTGCGCCCTTGACTAAAATTTCTCTTTCTTCTCTTTCGCTTACCTTTATATCACCCTTTGAACCTACGCCCGAAGGGATATCGGAAAAAAGTGCATAGACTAAAGCCTTAATTTTATCTTTTATTTCTTCATATTGAAAATTAGTCTTAAGCAGACGCACGCCGCAATTTATGTCAAAACCCACGCCTGCAGGAGAAATGACGCCGCCGTTTTCAATATCAGTGGCGGCTACACCGCCGATGCTAAAACCGTATCCCCAGTGAATATCCGGCATGGCTAAAGAGGCATTGACAATCCCAGGCAAGAATGCCACATTGGCTACCTGTTCCGGTGCCTTATCTTGGCGGATATCCTTTAATAATTTCTCATCCGCATAGATTATCCCCGGAACCCGCATTCCCGGCTTATAGGTTTTGGGGATACGAAAGCGATAATCATCAATCTTTTCTAATGGACCTTGCCAAATCTCAGCCATCTCCATCTCTCCGAAACTGTTTCTATTTTAATCGGGAAACTGTTTCCAGCTCAATCGGGAAACTGTTTCCTTTTTGCTCTCGTTCGCTAGGCTAAGCTGTGGCCTCAGGCTTTAGACATCAAAAATTACTTCTGCCTGCCAGCGAGAATCTATTTTTTCTATCTTTAATTGGTGGTAAGTGGCAGCTTTAATTTCGGTATTGACTTTATATTTATCTAAACTCTCTGCCTCTGCCTCTACCTCCAGACTATTTTTATCTAATTTCTTTATCTTAAAATCGCAAAAGATTAATTCTTTGGTGGCGGACAAAGAAAGCAATTCATTTAACCAATTTACAAATAATCCATCTAAATTATCCGCCTTTTGTTTGATAATCACCTTCTTGGTCTTTGGTTTTTGTTTATCATCTATCTGTGCGGGTTCTGCCATAATCTCAAACATCGCCAGTCCCGCATTTCTAAATAATTCTTTTAAATCTTTTGCCTTAACGCGAATACCGAGATCCGCGGTATGTTCAATTAATTCGTATTCCTTCGGCAATTTTAGACTTTCTTTTTTAGTGGGCCACGAAGGACTCGGACCTTCAACCCCCTGATTAAGAGTCAGATGCTCTGCCAGTTGAGCTAGTGGCCCATTTGCTAAATTATACCATAAATTTTAATTTTTGAATTTTGAATTTTTCTGCGCCTGGCAGGAATCGAACCTGCAACGCCTAGCTCCGAAGGCTAGCGCTCTATCCAGTTGAGCTACAGGCGCGTCGTTCGCTGGTGCCTGTGCAATGCCTTATCAGTAAACTATCTTTAAGTAACTGCCTTATCTTTTGCTTGTCTTGGTATCTTCTGAGGCTTGCTCCTTAGGAGGGGGCAAGCCCCCTCCTAACGCTTCAAGCTAATCTATCTATGGTGTGGCTGTTCTCCCCCAAGCGTGGGGGAAGTTTTCCCCCACACCCCTTTTAGGTTTTTAACCACCTCTAATTATAATAGATTATTTATATCCGCCATAAGGCGGATAGTGGTTAAAAACGCTGTCGTTCGCTGGTGCCTATTTCTCTAATAATTCTCTAAATCTTAATGCATTCTTTACGGCATATCCAAAGGCATCGTTGTTAAAGAATGCGAAAATATCTTTATCCTTGAATCTCTTAGCAAAATCCACCCACTCCTTTAATTCCTTATCAGAATAATTAGAACTATAAAGCGATTCACCACCGTGAAAGCGCAAATAAATGAAATCTGCGGTAACTTCCTTTACGCAAGGGAAACGGTCCCCCGAATGGGCAATACACAGACTGGCATTATAGCTTTTAAGTAAAGCGTAAACCTCTTCATCAAACCAACTCTTATTTCTAAACTCAAACACCTGACGGATGCCTGAAGTTTTAAGTAACCTAAGAAATGTCGAAAGGACCTTTTTATCTTTTTTGAAGCTGGGTGGCAGTTGCCACAAAATCGCAGCTAATTTTGTCTTTAAAGAAATGACGTTGTTTATAAATAAATTTAGGGGTTCTTTTATCTGTTTTAATTTCTTTATATGTGTAATCAACCTTGAACCTTTAGCGACAAAACAAAAATCATCAGGCGTCTTTTTATACCAATTCTTGAAAGTCTTTTTTTCTGGTGTGCGGTAAAAGGTAACATTTAGTTCCACACAATTAAAGTGTTGGGCATAATACCCCAGCCAATTATTCTGTCTTAAACCTTGTGGATAAAATACGCCGTCTGCCCAGTGAGGATAATTCCAACCACTTGTGCCCACAAATAACTCTCGCATCACAGACTTAGTATAACAGAAATTAAAAAGATTAGCAATATTTATGGTCTTTTGGCGAGGATATCAAATTCAATATTTACTTTATCAGAAGGTTCCTTAAAACCCAAGGTTGTATTTTTTAAGGTGTGGGGAATAATAAAAACTTGGAAGGTATCGGATTTCTTCTTTGCAATAGTCAGGCTTATGCCGTCAACTGCAATCGAACCCTTGGCTAAACAATAAGACATAAACTCTAAGGGAACTGCGATTTCAAAACAGAGATTACCATTAAGATAATTTTTCTTGCGGATAGTGCCGATGCAATCAACATGACCGAAGACAAAATGGCCAGAGATTCTCTCTCCTACCTTCAAACTGCGCTCAAGATTTACTTTATCAAAAATCTTTAACTCCTTAAGAGTGGTAAACTCAAAGGTCTCAGGAATAATCTCAAAAACCAGATACTTATTTTTTTTCTCGATTACAGTAAGACAAACTCCATTTACCGCAATGCTCTCACCTATCTTTACATCTTCAAAGACCTTCTCTACCTCAATTTCTAAAAGTGTAATATTGCCACGTTTAGAGATATTCTTAACCCTACCTAACTCTTCAATAATGCCACAAAACATAATTAAATGCACAATTTATGGAACGATAGCGAACATAAGTTGTTATCCCTTAACGTATCCCTCAATTAAAAAATCTTCTCCGATGTGCCTTAAGCTAATGTTGCTTAATTTAATGGCCTTTTCCATACGCCTGACCCCTCTTCCCATTACGGAACTAATTGCCTCTTTGCCTCCGATAATCTTTGGGCTAATAAAGAATATTATCTTATCTACCAATCCCTCATCAAATAATGAACCAATAAGTGTACCACCACCCTCAACCAGAATATTAGTAATTTCTATTCGGGCAAGCCGGCGTAACATATCCTTAAGATTAATCTGGCCGGATTTTTCTTTTACCTCCAAAATCTTTGCCTTTTCTGATAAGGCCTTGCGATTCTCTGTCTCCTGTCCGGGTAAACTGGGTAGGGTGACGATAATCACCTGACTATCTTTAGAAAATATATTGGCATTCTGCGGAGTACTTAAGTGGCTATCCACCACAATTTTTATGGGTTGGCGGGGAGAATCCCAGACATCAAGCTTGGGGTTATCCCTTAAGATGGTATTTACCCCCACCATTACCGCATCAAATTCAGAGCGCAGGCGGTGGGCATAGCTGCGCGATTTATCCGAAGTTATCCACCGGGAATCACCCGTGTAGGTAGCAATCTTACCATCTAAGGACTCAGCCACCTTCACCGTCACAAAGGGCATTCTGGTAGTAATATACTTTATAAAAACCTCGTTTATCTTCTTTAATTTATCTTCCAAAAAGCCAACTTCTACTTTTATCCCATGGCTCTTAAGTATCTTTACACCTCGTCCATTATTTAGGGGGTTGGGGTCAATCATCCCTATAATAACCTCTCTTACTCCCGCATTGATTATCCTATCTACACATGGGGGGGTCCTACCAAAATGCACACAGGGTTCTAAGGTAACGTAAAGACTACTTCCTTTGGCCTTTGTTCCTGCTTCCTCTAAGGCAATGACTTCCGCGTGGGGTAAACCTGCCTTCTGATGATACCCCCAACCGATAATCTTACCATTTTTTACTACCACTGCCCCTACCAGGGGATTAGGCGAAGTCATACCTTTTGCCTTTAAGGCTAGGTTAAGCGCCAAATGCATAAAATAAGTATGGTCCCTTCTCATTTCCTGGCAAGCTTGATTTTCTCAACTAATATATAAGGTATCTTTACCGAACCGAGTTTTGCTTCTGGTCTGATATCGCCATGGCAATCCGAACCGCCCGTAATTAATAAGTTATATTTCTTTGCAACAGATAAATACGATCTTACCATTGATGATGTGTGTTCAGGATAATACACCTCCAAACCCATAATTCCCAAATCTACCAAAGGAGGAATCAAATCATCACGCTTAAGACTATAAGGATGTGCCAAGACCGGAATCCCTTTAGAATTTTTAATTAGACTTATGGCTTCAGAAGGCGTTAACTTAAAACCCAAAACAAAGGCGGGGCAATCCTCACCGATATATTTCTGAAATGCTTCGCCGACAGAACCCACAAGACCCTCCTTTAACATTGCCCGCGCAACATGTAGTCTGCCCACTGTGCCTTCCTTAGCAAGGGCAAAAACATCTTCTGACTTTAAGTCTATACCTATATTATTTAATTTATCAATTATCTTATAAATACGTTCAACGCGCACGCGCTTCAACTCGTCTAACTTTTCCCTTAAGGCCTTATTCTCGTAATCAATCAAATAACCTAAAATATGCACCTCCTGTTCCTGATATTCGCAAGTAACTTCTATGCCCGGGATAACCTCAATACCCTTGGAAGTTGCTAATTTTATACACTCATCAATTCCAGCAACGGTATCGTGATCAACTACAGAAATACAATCCAAACCTACATCCTTGGCCTCTTTTATTAATGCCTGCGGCGTGTAAGTGCTGTCAGAAAAGACAGTGTGCAAATGTAAATCTGCAGACTTCATTTCTTTATATCTTGCTTTATTTTATCCAGTATCGCGTTAACAAACTTACCGGCTTCTGGGCCTGAATACTTCTTGGCTAATTCTACTGCCTCATTGATAGATACTTTCGGGGGGATATCCTGACAGAATATCAGTTCAAAACAACCCAGACGCAAGACATTTCTATCTACTACTGGCATCCGCGCTAACTGCCAGTTAGTAGCATATTGAGTTATCTTGGCGTCAATAAAAGTCAAATTTTCAAGTGTCCCCTTTACGAGTTGTTCTGTAAAACCTTTCAGGTTCTCATCAATCTGCTCTTGGTCACGGCCGGCCCAAAAATTAGCCAGGACTGTATCATAAGGATCATGAGTAATATCTCGCTGATAAAGAATCTGTAACGCAAATTCCCTTGCCCGCGTGCGTTTACGCATGTTCGTTTAGTTCATTAATTATTTTAGTTGAGTTAATAAATTAGCCATTTCAATAGCATTTAAGGCTGCGTCTTTACCTTTATTGCCCTCCTTTGTCCCTGCCCGCTCTATTGCCTGTTCAATAGTATCAGCGGTAATAATACCGAAGATTACTGGAATGCCTGTATCTTGCGAAATCCGGGCAATACCTTTGGCGGTCTCAGAAGCAATATAGTCAAAATGGGGAGTTGCGCCACGGATAATCGTACCTAAACAAATAATGGCATCACAGGCTTTAGCCTTCGCTATCTTGGTTGCGACTGGAGGAATTTCAAAGGCCCCTGGAACCCAAATTACGCTCAAATTATCATCTTCTGCTCCATGTCTTATGAGTGTATCCAAACAACCTGCAACCAATTCCTTGGTGATAAAATCATTAAAGCGCGAGGCAATGATACCAAATTTTTTTCCTTTGGCAATGAGACTGCCTTCAATGGTCTTTACCATCTTTCCCCCTCCTTTTCTGCGAACCTGATCCATGACACATAATCAAACGTTTGTGTCAAGAATCAAGTCTCCAAGTATCATATTTTAAGAAGTTGACTTTTCTCCAAATACCCTTATTCAATCTCTAAGCGATGCCCTAATTTTTCTTTTTTAGTTTTTAGATAATGATAATTTAAGGGATTGGGTTCTATTTCCAGAGGAAGGCGTTCGATAATCTTAAGGCCATAACCTTCTAAACCAACAATTTTACGTGGGTTGTTGGTAAGTAACCTTATATCTTTCAGGCCTAGGTCTACTAAGATTTGTGCTCCAATCCCGTAATCCCGCAGGTCTGGCTTATGGCCTAAGACCGCATTTGCCTGGACTGTATCTAAGCCTTTATCCTGTAGGTTATAAGCACGAATCTTGTCAATTAGGCCGATGCCCCTTCCCTCCTGATCCATATACAGGATCACCCCCTTTTTTTCTTTATCGATAATTTGCATTGCCTTTCTCAATTGCCAACCGCAGTCACAACGTAAAGAACCAAACACATCGCCGGTTAAACAGGCAGAATGTACACGTACCAACACCGGACCTTCTTGAATTTTACCCATCACTAAGGCAACGTGCACTCTCTGATTAGTTAAATCGCGATATAAAATCAGTCTGTATTTTCCGTAATCTGTAGGAAGTTCGGTTTCAGTAATTCTTTCAATTAGTTTTTCGGTACGCCTGCGGTATTCAATCAGGTGAGCAATAGAACAGAGCTTTAAGTTATGCCTTTGGGCAAACTCCTTAAGTTGAGGCAATCTTGCCATCGTGCCATCCTCGTGCATAATCTCACAAATCACCGCCGCCGGATACAAACCCGCCAACCTCATAAGATCCACCGCTGCCTCAGTATGGCCTGCCCTCACCAAAACCCCTCCTTTACGCGCCCTTAAAGGAAAGATGTGTCCGGGACGAATTAAATCTTCGGGTCGCGTCTGGGGATTAATAAGCACCTCTATTGTCCGTGCGCGGTCAAAGGCAGAAATTCCGGTGGTAATACCTTTTGCTGCATCTACGGAAATCACCCAGGCGGTAGAAAATGGGTCATGGTTACCTATTGACTCATAATCCATAAGCATAGACTGAAGCTTTAACTCCTTTAATCTCTCTTCTTCCATCGGTACACAAATAAGACCACGGGCATACTTGGCCATAAAATTTATATCTTGCGGCTTAACAAACGAAGCAGACATAATTATGTCACCTTCGTTCTCGCGATCCTCGTCATCTACAACAATAACCATACGTCCCCTTTTTAAATCTTCAAGAATTTCCGGTATTGAACTAAAGGTTATCATCTCTATCCCTATAAATAATTTACCCGAAGATAATCTTCGGGTAATAAATATTAATCTTCTCCCTTCTGGACTTTATTCCGACATTTGCTTGCGTCGGAATCCCAACCTCTCTTTTTTAAGAGGTTCGGGACCATCGGCTCTGGAATCTTATGCCGAATGCAATATCTCCTTAAGGTTCTTGCTTCGGCACCTTGAAGTATAGCTGGATTTTTAAGATACTACCTTCGGTACCAGATCTACCCCGCAATTGCGGGGCTCGCGGGCTCAACCGCCGGTCAGGAATTTCACCTCCCGCCACAGTTATGTGGCGAGTGCGCCATTTTACATCACGCATGCCCCGAAGATTAATCTTTTTTATTATAACAAAAAAACTTACCTTGTCAATAAATAAGAAATATCCTATAATTATAGTCATGAAGCAATCCATTGTAAAACAACTACATTTATCTCTTCTAAAAAAACAAAAGACCATCGCGGTGGCTGAATCCTGTACCGGAGGATTGGTCTCTTATCTTCTGACGCAAAATCCAGGAAGCTCCCGATATTTCCTTTTGGGCATTGTGGCCTATAGCAATGAGGCAAAGGAAAAGATCTTAAATGTCCCTCCTTCGCTAATTTTCAAAAAGGGTGCGGTCTGTAAAGAGGTTGCGTTTTTTCTGGCAGAAAATGTGCGCAAAATCACCCAGGCTGATTTCGGTATAGGCCTTACGGGTATTGCCGGGCCTACGGGAGGAACAAAGAGAAAACCGGTGGGGACAGTATTTATTGCTATAGATAC
>JAMWCK010000027.1 GCA_023819625.1 Candidatus Omnitrophota bacterium
TACAAAAGAAGCTCTTATGTTACCACCGGTAGATCTTGATGCTTTACTAAACAAAAAACTTGTTTATTTGACTAAAAGGGGGTATGATGTCTCTTCCACTCCCTTTACAAATATTATATTTTTGCTATAATATCGCTTGAGGTAGGTAATGTATTGTAAGTTTTATGGCTTAGCCGAAAGGCCGTTTAATGTAACCTCTGACCCCAGCTTCTTTTTCTTAAGCCGAAAGCACCAGGAGGCCCTATCGCATCTTTTTTACGGTGTAACTCAAAGAAAAGGCATTATTGTAATTACCGGCGAAATCGGTACGGGAAAGACCACTCTTTGTCGTTTTTTTCTTAATCAATTAGACAAAAATACTAAGACCGCATTTATCCTCAATCCCTATTTTTCTGAAATCCAATTATTGGAAGCAATTATGAATGATTTTGGTATTAATGTAAATGCCAGAACTAAATTATCATTTATCTGGGAATTTAATAAATTTCTTTTATGCGAAGCAGAAAACGGAAATAATGTGGTCTTGATGATTGATGAGGCGCAAAACCTAAAACCACGCCAGTTAGAGCAGATTCGACTCCTATCTAATTTAGAGACGGAAAAAGATAAATTAATACAGATTGTCTTGGTAGGACAACCAGAATTAAATCAACGTTTGGACCTCTATGAGCTTAGACAATTAAGACAACGCGTTATGGTAAGGTACCATATTTTGCCTTTAGATAAGGATGAGATAAGAAATTATATTTATCATCGCCTTGCGATTGTCGGCGGTGGTGACAGGATAAAATTTTCTGATGAGGCATTAATACTTATTACCAATTTTTCTGGCGGAATACCGCGTTTGATTAATATCATCTGTGACCGGGCATTGTTGGCGGGCTTTGTGGCAGAAACCAATCTAATTGATGCACTAATTATTCAGCGCTGTATCGAAGAATTGGGTAGTTATTTTGTGGGAGAAAGAAAATGAGCATCATCTA
Organism: Candidatus Omnitrophota bacterium; assembly: GCA_023819625.1. Lineage (GTDB taxonomy): Bacteria > Omnitrophota > Gorgyraeia > Gygaellales > Profunditerraquicolaceae > JAMWCK01. Next base: position 984 of record JAMWCK010000027.1, read on the forward strand.
TGATGCCTTAAAGAAGATAGAACAAGCAAGAGAAACAACCCAAAAACCTGAATCTAAAAATATGGGTAAACTTAAATTAAAAAAATCTAATTTTTCAATTTACATACTCTATGGTCTAACTTTATTTTTGGCCTTTGCGTTTACCAATATCTTTTTTTGGTTTTTAAGTAACCATCCTAGGAGATTAGCTAATCCTCCACAAAAACTTCCTACACCCATAATTTCAATTTCTGCCACCCCTACTCTTTCGCTGTCAGAAACACCTTCCCCATCATCATCTTTTTCTAAACCATCTTTGGTCCTAAATGGAGTTTTTTATTCTCAGGAAGAAGGATACGCCTTAATCAATAATCAGATTCTAAAAGAGGGCGAGACAATTGAAGGGGCACGCCTGAGACGGATTAATCCGGATGGAGTAGAATTAGAGTTTGCCGGTGAAATTATTCAGCTTTCTCCTAAAACTGATTAGTGATCCTTTTTGCCAGGACCCTTTTTATTAATTTAAGGGAAATATTCTCTACTATTTTTGTCTTACCAATTTCTTTAAGCAAAACAAATCTATTTTTCTTTGTAATAAATTTCTTATCGTAATAGTAGGCTTTAATAATTGCCGTGATAGGGACCCTGTTAATCCTGATGGGTAACCCCACTGCCTTTATCAAATTTTCTAATCGTTTTTGCGTCTTTTCATCAATCAACCCTAGGGCCTTACTGAGGTCGGAAGCCACAAGCATTCCCAAGGCTACAGCCTCTCCATGGTTATAATGCCGATAGCCAGCCGCTGCCTCTAAGGCATGACCAATAGTATGACCGAAGTTTAGAATGGTGCGAATACCTTTATTTTCCCTTTCATCCTGCTGAACAATTTTTGCCTTAATCCTGCTACAGCGCTCGATAACAAATCTTAAAGTATCATCCCTTAAATTGAGAATATTCCGATAATTTTTCTCGAGATAATTAAATAATTTTTTATCTTTGATGGCAGCGGTCTTAATTATCTCTGCCATTGCACTCTTTATCTGTCTTGATTTAAGGGTTTTTAATAAACTGGTATCACTTACAACTATTCTTGGCTGATAAAAAGTACCCACGAGATTCTTCCCTTCAACTAGATCCAATGCAGTCTTTCCGCCAATACTGGAATCTACTTGTGCCAGTAGGGTTGTAGGAACTTGTAAATAAGGAATTCCGCGTTTATAAATTGAGGCAATAAATCCGCTTAAATCCCCCACTACTCCACCGCCAAAGGCAATAATAAATACTCTTTTTGTTTTATAATCATAACGGGCAAGGTCATTAATTAAACGCAATGCTATCAGAAGGGATTTGCTTTTCTCGCTATCGGGAATAAGTCTAAATCTTATATTCAAATTATATTTTTTAAGTGACCTTTCCAAAATTTTTCCATATTTATTTTTTATGGTTGCATTAGTAATTATATAGGCATCTTTACCCAGATTCAATTTCCGAATAAATTTCCCTAAGGATTTGATTATTCCTCTACCTACGACAATATCATAGGGATATTCTTTTAATCTAACTTTTATAATTCGCATCTTATATGCTGAACCACTTTAATATAAATTCAACAATTGGCCAGATAAGATAACCAAGTAATCCTGTCCAGACAAGAAACATTAAGATGATAAAACCATACGGTTCAATCATTGCATAGCGATAGGCAATTTTTTGGGGTAAAAATCCTATTACAACCCGCGAACCATCTAAAGGAGGTATAGGAACAAGGTTAAAAACTGCTAAGACTACATTTATAACGATCAGATTCTCAAAGATTGAATTTAGATTAGAAGATAAAGCAATCTCCCGTAAGATTATACTTAAAAAAAATGCGAAGATAAGATTTGTCAGTGGTCCACTGAGACCTACCCAGATAATGTCCCTTTTTGGATTCCTTAATGCCCAGTAGTTTATAGGAACGGGCTTAGCCATCCCAAAAATGAACCTTCCACCTGTAGAGACATAAAGAAAAAAAGGAAAAAGAAAGGTCCATAAGAAATCCATGTGGGCTAAAGGATTAAGGGTAAGTCTTCCTGAATATTTTGCTGTAGGATCCCCTAACTTATCCGCAACCCAACCGTGGGCAAATTCATGCACCGTCATTGCAATTACCAATAGCCCGAAAGAGATTATAAAAGAAATGATTAACATAAACGAAATTATTTTTTCTCTTAACCTTTAGAAGCGGGGGTTTTGGCTACAGATTCTGATTTGGTTTCGGTTGTGGCAGTAGCGCCTCCTGCTGCAGTTGCCTCGGCGGGTTTTTCTATAGCCTTTTCTTTCTTAACTTTGATTCTTACTGTTTTTATCTTTGGTAGGCCGTAAACACTGTTACCCTCTTTCCATTGGCCCTTTTCCTGCAATATCTTTATACGTTCGGTTCGCTTCAACACAGAACGTGGTTTTTTATCTAGTTCTTTGGAACTTAAGGATGGGTGGATCGCCATAGCTATAACCTCCGAATAAAACAATCTTGATATCTTTTCTTAAGTTGGGACAGCAACGATTTTGCCGTTTCTTGTTTAGAAAAACTGCCAACACAAAGCACAATGTATCCGCCTTTAGAAAAAATTATGGGTTGAAAACCTTTCTCTTTTAATACCTGTGCTTCCTTTTCGGCTAACCGTTTACTGCGGTAACTGGCTAACTGAATGATATAGTTTTCGGTTTGAACTGCCGTTGTTTCCTTTTCAATCGCCGTCGCCTCTTTGGGGGTAACCACGGGTTTTTGTGAACTTATCTTGGTGGAGGATGCGGGCAAATTTATCGGTTTTATTTCTTTTGTGATGACTGCCAGACGTTTCCCCCTTTCTACCCCTAAAGAGAAGGAAAATAATCCCCAAACCACAAAGAAAATAGTCCAGATAACCTTTTTTTCATATCTACGCGCATAACTAAAAAAATGGATTCTTTCTTTGGGTAAGCACGAAGATAATTGGTTATCATCTTTTAAGAAAAACTCTAATTGGGAATATTTTTTTCTTTCCATTTTATCTATTTTTTATATACATTATCTAAAGAATTTTTTAACGGGTCAAGTATTTTTTTGTCTTTATTTTTTTGACCACCCTTAAAAATGCCTCTACTACCTTAGGGTCAAATTGTGTGCCGCTTTTTTTTCTAATTTCCTGGATTGCCGCCTCAATATTTATCCTTTCGCGGTAAGGTCTGCCGTAGACCATCGCCTCAAAGGCATCTGCCACCGCCATAATACGCGCGCCAAGCGGAATCTGTTCCTTCTTTAATTTTGAAGGGTATCCTGTGCCATTATATCTTTCATGATGATGCAAAATTATCGGTATCACCGGTCGGATAACCTGTAGAGGTCTTAAAATCTGTGCGCTTTTTACGGGATGCCGACGGATAATCTGTCGCTCTCGCCAAGTAAGTTTCGTTCTCTTAGTAAGTATCTCTAAAGGAATTTCTATCTTTCCGGCATCGTGTAAAAGGGCGGCATATTTTAAAGTCTCAATCTGTTTCTCATCCAAATGCATCTGGTGACCAATGGCCATCACTAGACGACTAAAATATGGTGAGTGGGTGTATTCCTGAGGGATACGGGTATCTAAAAGGGTCACGAGTGATTTAATGCTCCCTAAGATAATTCTTTGTTGTTCTTCGTAAAGTTGTAAATTTTTAATTCCAATACTTGCCTGCTCTAATAGGCTTGCTAACATGCTTTGGTCGAATTTATCAAATGGCAAATCGTGAATTTTTCGCTTAATCACTACTAAACCAATGATATCCTCACAGATTAAAGGCATACCTAAAAGATTGTCCTTTTTTACTGCGCTGACATGATTGACAATCCTTTTTTCTATTGTCCCCAATATTTTTGTCTTTTTATCAATAATATATTTTTTTCCCTCGACGATTGAACACTTAAATGCTAAAGTGTCCCTTGCCTGACCTAAAATAAGAATAGAGCATGATGAGGCATCAAATATCTGACTAATTAATCGCGTTAAACGAGTAAGGAAATCTTTAAGAGAAAAGGTAGAATTAATCAACCGATAGATACTATGGGTTGCATAAATTAAGGTTTTATACCTTTTCGTAGGGGTGAAATAATTTTTTGTATTCATCTAAGGCATACCTATCCGTCATTCCTGCAATATAATCACAGACCACTCGTCTTATTCCAAACCGAGGAATTTTTTTCTGTATATGTAGCGGCAGCGCTTTCGGGTTATTGATATAGACATTAAACAACTCTTTAATGAACCACTTGGCTTTATTGCTCATCCGGATCACGCGATAATGTTGATAGAGTTTATTCATTAGAATCTCACGCAACGATTTCCTTAAAATAAGCATTTCCTTACTAAAAGAGACAATTTTTCTTTCCTGTCGTTTTACCTCTAAATGCGAGTGTATCTTTAGTTTTTTTAGTTGTCTTTCCGTTTCTTGAATTAAATCTGTAACCTGCATATCAATCAGGGATTTTATAATCAGGTATTTTTTAATATCCTTATCTATTTTGACATGTTTCTTATAAATCTGGCGTGAGACGCTCACCCAGAGCTTAGATTCCTCTAGATCTACTTCCTTGATGAGCCCGGAAGTAAGCCCGTCATCAAGATCATGATTATCATAGGCGATTTCATCGGCTACATCAACAATCTGCGCCTCAAGGGTTGGCATCTCATGGGGGGCTAAACCCTTAAACATAATCGCCTTGTCAAAGACAGAAGAATGTTTTACTATTCCCTCCCTTACCTCCCAGGTGAGATTTAGACCGGGGAAATCCGGATACCTTTCTTCTAAGACATCCACCACCCTTAGGCCCTGTAGATTATGGTTAAACCCCCCATATCCCTTCATTAACTCATTCAGCGCCTCTTCTCCCGAGTGGCCAAAAGGGGTGTGTCCTAAATCATGAACTAAGGCGATCGCCTCAGTAAGGTCAACATTTAATCTTAAAGCCGAAGCAATGGTGCGCGCAATTTGGGAGACTTCTAAGGTGTGGGTAAGACGGGTGCGATAATAGTCTCCTTCGTGATTCACAAAGACCTGTGTTTTATATTCAAGTCTGCGGAAGGCAGCAGAATGAATAATGCGATCGCGGTCCCTCTGATAACAAGAACGATAAGGATGTTCGGATTCTTTATAAACCCGCCCACGCGAATTATAGCTTTTCATCGCGTAACTTGCCAAATATTTATCCTCAAAGTCTTTAATCTGGGTTTGATTGAGCATTTTTTAATTTTTTATATAAATCTTCTAGAGATTGAGAAATAACTTTAGTATTAGCCAAAACAGGCATAAAGTTTGTGTCACCATTCCAGCGTGGCACTAGGTGAATATGTAAATGCGCCGGAACCCCTGCGCCGGCGGCCTTACCCAAATTCAATCCGATATTATACCCTTGGGGTTTTAATAAATTATCAAGCAGTTTCTTAGTTTTATTTAATGTGTTTATCAAGTCAATAATTTCCTCATTTTTTAATTCTTCTAACATCTTCACGTGACGCCTTGGCGCAATAAGCATATGACCATTATTATAAGGAAAAATATTGAGTAAAGATAAAGAATTTTTAGTTTTAATGACGATATGGCTGTCTTTAGATTTTGCCCCTTGACAGAAAAAACAACCCTTGGATTTACTTGCCTTTATATATTTTATTCTCCAGGGTGCCCAGAGTCTTTCCATATTAAATCCTAATCACCTTGGCTTCTATTTTATCATTGATTTCTATTATTCCATAGGAATTATAAGGAGAAAATATTTTGTCCGTGGCACTGCCGGGATTAAAATATAAAATACCTTGCCTTTTTTCATTAAAGGGGTAATGTGAATGAGCAAAAATAATCACATTAACTGCCTCGTTTTTAAATGCCTCGTATACGAGATTAACTAATCTCTGTGGCGCTCCATAACCATGCATAACTCCAATTTTATAATTTCCTATCCGGATAATCTCCTTTTCCGACAGTACCGTTCTAATCTCGGCAGGATCCATATTTCCGCAAACCGCTTTTACGTTGGCACAGACAGACTTTAATTTTTCTAAGACCGATAAATCTACAAGGTCTCCGGCATGAATAACCATATCCACTTTCTTAAAGGCCTCTAAAATCTCTTTTGGTATTTCCTTTGCCCGATCGGGTATGTGCGTATCAGCAATAACCCCTATCTTCATTTATATAATGATCCTCGGCTGAGAAAAATAATCCAGAATCTGATTTAAACTATTCAAATCCCACGTAATAACCTTTTCTTCCAGTGCCCTTAAGCGGGCATTGACATCGGGATGATTATAGGTAACAATAATTTTTCGCTGTAATTTGTGGCGGTATTTTTTACATTCTTTACTAAATTCGGCGATATCTTGTTCGTTTAATTCATCAGCTTTAATAGCCAATATCCAGAGAGTATCTTGAGAACGGCCAATGAGACCTTCCTTAAATTTTTCATAATTAAATTGTAGAGGTTTTATTTCGCGGAAGCGATTGAGTTTTAAACGCTTCTTTTCTATCTGAATGGTTTCGTCTGAAAAAAGATGTAAGAGTTCGGTTAATCTTTGGCTAATTGGCTTAACCCAAGAGGCAAGAAAGTCTCGAATCATTTCCTCAATATTTTTTCTAAAAATTGCCTTTTGATTTTTGGCGTCAAAGGTAAGCGTGTTTAGTTTTTCTTGATAGACGAATCTCAACCAAAAACCAAAGACGCGGTCGTTAATCTTTAAGAAATCACCACTCTTAGTTACTGTATCGACGTCTAAAAGGTAATTGATGCGGTTGTTGACTTCCTTTTTGGGTTTACTTAAAAGATGAATGATGTCTTTTAGTTTATTATGACCACAAGAGATAAGATATAATATCGACAAGCAATCCTGGCCAAAAGGTTTATCCAAAAATCGCTTAAGATAATTAGAAAATTTTTGATTTAATATACCCGATGTATCAAAGAGTAAATTTTCTAAAAGCTCAGGTAGGCTTATATCCTTTGCCTTTAGGAGTGCGTCTGTAATTATTTCTAAATATAATGGATATCCACCCGTAAAGTGTACAAGAAAACCTTTTAGGCCTTGGGAAAGATTAAGCCCAGTTAATCTGTTATCCAAATATTCTTCACTCGTTTTAATATCAAAAGGTTCAACAGAAATAACCTCAAAATTGCCAAAGAGTAAAGATAAATCTTTAGAGAGTATAGCTTGGGTTTTAAATTTCAAGGAACTGACAATAATATACATCGTATGTTTTTCAAGGAGTAAAAGTCTTGACCACTCACGGTAAAGATATTTAATTCCCATCGTCTCCAGATTAATAAATTCATCAAAGATAACTACACATGATTTCCCGGTTTCAAGATAAAGACTTTCACATAACAATAAGGTTTCGGCAAAAAGTTTTGGCTTAGTGCTTTTATTCAAATTATTTAAGATGAATTTTATCTTTTCAGTTGTCTTGGGGATAAACCTTTGTGCCTTTTGTATCAGAAAATCTAAATCTTCCTCTAAGGGTATACTACTGTTACTTAAGAAATTATAGAGCAAGACACCGATGAACCTATGGATAAAACTAAAAAGACTATCTGGCCTTATCTCTAAGTACAAAATAACAATCTGGTTGTCATAAAACTTACTGAGAAACCTTAAAATTATTGAGGTTTTTCCCACAGATTCATCGCCAATAATTGCTAAATTCTGGCGAAACCCCTGCTTAAAACCGCAAATGCGTTTTTCTAAAATTTCTAAATATGTTTTTCGGTCAAAAAATTTTTCTTCTTGCATCTAATCTACAAGATAAAAATAAGGATTTCTTGCTAAATGCCCTTTGCGGATTTCAAAATGTAAATATGAACCCGCTTTGGCAATTGGGGTTGCCTTTTGCACATTTTCTCCTACCCCCACCAAGATCTCTTTATTCTGAGCATAAACGGTAAAGAGATTATCGCCATGGTCAATAATAATAGTCTTCCCGAAACCCGCAAAATTCGGGGCGCAAAAAACAACCCTGCCGCTACGCGCGGCTACTACGGTATCCTGCGGTCGATAAGGCTGAATATTTAACCCTTTATTGACCATATTGTTGTAGATTGAGCCAAAATAAGTAATGATTTTTCCTTTTAATGGCCAGATAAAATCTTCAGAGGTAATAGCGGTTTTATCGCTGATAACCTTGGCTTTGGTTATGCCGGGAATGAGGATAAGTTGACCTGCCTCTATATTACTCGCATCGGCTATGTGGTTAACGCGGACAATTTCATCCAGGTCAACCTGGTAAATTTTTGATATCCTCCATAGAGTTTCCCCTCTCCCTACACGGTGGTAAATTCCGGGGATACCCACTTCTGGTCCAGGAGTTAGATAAGAGACACTGGCACAACCCATTAAATTCAAAATGTAAATTATTGATATCAAACTTATGCCATAAAATTTAATTTCTATATATTTTTGCCCTGGCATTTATTTAAGTAACGAGCAATATAAAGCGAGGGACGGGAGTCGAACCCGCAACGTCAAGCTTGGGAAGCTTGCATTCTACCGCTGAATTACCCTCGCATTAAAATTCTTTTAGTAATCCGGGATGATAGTCTACTACGCTCCTAGGCATTTTTCCATAAGTTTTATAGAGCAATATTTTCCGCACATCGTGCAGACATCAGAAAGATAGGGATAAGAAGATTCACGATATTGCCTTGCCCTTTGGGGATCAATAGACAACTTGATCTGTTGTTTCCAATTCCGCTTCTTGCGGGCCAATGATATCTGTTTATCCCATCTCCATGCACGCCTACCAAATTTTACAATATCCGCTACGTGCGCGGCAATCTTTGAAGCAATCACCCCCTCACGCACATCTTCTACCGAGGGATGGCGTAAATGTTCTGAAGGCGTAACATAACATAAAAAGTCAGCCCCAAAGCTCGCTGCCAACGCTCCCCCAATAGCAGCACTAATATGGTCATAGCCAGAAGCAACGTCCGTAACCAACGGACCTAAAACATAAAATGGTGCACCTAAGCAAATTTTTTTTTCTAAATCTATATTTTTCTTAATGGCATTTAGGGGGATATGCCCTGGCCCTTCAATCATCACCTGGACATTCTTTTTTTTGGCATATTTAGCAAGTTCACCTAAAATTTTTAGTTCAGAAATCTGTGGTATATCTGTAGCATCAAGAATCGAACCCGGCCTTAGGCCATCACCCAAGCTTAAAGTAATATCATAAGTATAAGCGATATCTAAAATTTTATCGAAGTGTTCAAAGAGCGGATTTTCTTTTTTGTGCCGAATCATCCAGCCGGCTAATATTGCGCCTCCACGGGAAACGATATCCAGTATTCTCTTGTGTGTTTTTAAGGCTGCTAAACTTTTTCGAGTTACTCCCGCATGAATGGTAAAAAAATCTACACCATCTTCTGCTTGTGTCTTTAAAGTGTCTAGGATATCATCAAGAGAAAATTCTAAGAAATCCCCCTTTTTCCTTTCCGCCCTTACCGCTACCTCGTATATCGGAACCGTTCCTACGGGCACCGATGATTTTTGGAGAATCTGCCTTCGGATCTTTTCTAAAGACCCCCCTATACTTAAATCCATAATTGTATCTGCGCCATGTTTTATGGCAATTTTCAATTTCTCTAATTCGTCACTGAGTTCAGATTTATCCGTAGAAGTGCCGATGTTGGCATTTATTTTAGTTTTTAAACCATATCCAATAGCACAGGGTTTTTCTACTTTATGCCTTCTGTTTAAGGGAATAACCACCTTCCCATCTCGAATACGTCTTAAAAGTATAAGCGGCGATACACCTTCAAGGAAGGCAAGTTTTTTTACTAAAGGCGTAAGGATATTATTTTTGGCTAATTCTAATTGCGTCATTTTCTCTAAAAAAGCGAAAAAATGCTTTTATCATCATTTCCGGATTTGGGGCAAGACATATGGCGCTGGATACAGCAATTCTTCTAATTCCCAACTCAAGCAGAGTTTTTAAATTATCAAGGTTTATTCCTCCGATGGCAAAGAAGGGTAAATTTATTTTCTCTTTAATTCTTTTTAATAAAGACAAACCTAACGTTTTATCATTGGTTTGTTTGGTAGGGCTGGGAAAGACCGGTCCGATGCCTAAATAATCTGCGCCTTTTTCTTGTGCCACTTTTGCCTGTCTTAGACTATGACAGGATATTCCGATAATTTTATCTCTACCTAATATGCGTCTGGCGATTTCTATTGAGACGTCCTCTTGACCTAAATGTATGCCATCAGCATCAATAATCTTAGCAATATCTAAGTAATCATTAATAATAAAAATAGATTTAGTTTCTTTAATTATTTCTTTAATATGTAAAGTATTTTCCAGGATAGAATTTTTATCTGCAGATTTATCTCGATATTGGATAATATCTATACGTTGATTTTTTATTTTTTTAACGATTTTAAAGATCTCTTCTTTAGATAAACTATCCTTATCGATAATTACATAAAGCTGCGACCTTTCTAGTTGCTTTTTTTTCGATTTCATAGAGTGTATAGCGAATTTTTTTAAAGCCTAAAGCTACCTTTTGATTTTTAAGTTTACTGAATTCCTCAAGGACACGCGTTGACTCTTTGACGCGTTGGATATTAGCAAAAAAGATATCTTGACAATTTTTTCTTTTCAGTTCATTTATATAGATATTTCTGCCAATATCACGTGTGCTTTTTCTTGCCTTAATCAAAGAGGGATATTCAACCACCTGATGAATTGTTGTATCAATCCGGTGCCTCAATCTCTTAAATGCCGTGGTTAACCTTTTATCCTCCAAGATAAAGCGACTTATTTCCTCTAA
>JAMWCK010000028.1 GCA_023819625.1 Candidatus Omnitrophota bacterium
TACCAGCAGGGACGAATGATAGTTGTCTTAATTCTTCCTTCTCGGTATGCCTGATTAACTATACATTCAGCCTTATACTTACTCAAACCATAGTGTTTATAAGGTCGAGGTAAATCGGATTCGGTCATCAATCTATCTCGGGAGATATTTGTCCCTCCAACTGAATTTGAAGAAACATAGATAAATCTTTTAACTTTTGACTTAATTGCTTCTTCCAAGATATTCCTTGTTCCTTCAAAGTTTATCTTGTATAATTCTCCGATATTCTTAGGATGTATTATTCCTGCACAATGAAAAACAGTATCTATCCCTTCACATACTCCTCTCAAAGTTTCTGGAATTGTAAGATCTCCTTTAAATATCTCTGCTCCTAGTCTTTTAAGGCAAGTATCATCTGCTTTAGGAAAAACCAAACATCTCACTTCTCTTTTCTTCCCATATAGTATCTCTATTAATCTTGTCCCCAACCAACCCGGTGAACCTGTAACTAAGACCCCCATATCTTTCTCCCGAATTATGTAAAATAGATGATTATTACCGAAGCTAATATCCAAAGTAGTATATTGTAGAAGAGAGGTTTGTCCTTTATAAAGATAATTGATGGTTCATCTCCTGAATTATATTCAAATGCTAAATACATATATCTGAATACGCCGTATAATACAAAGGGAATCGTTATATAGAGATTTTGATTTTTGCCTGAGAAAATCGCAAATTGAGCATAAGAGATAATTACAATGGTGGCGGAAATTATAATAAGATAATCGAGTGTTTCCCTTTTATAATATCGCAAGTTTTTTCTATAAGAATTCTTCTCCTCCCAGGTAATCTTTTCTGCCTTTCTCTTTACGAAGCTTATAAATACAGCCACAAAAAAAGTCATCATCAATGACCAAGGAGTTGAAAGGATTGATATGGCAAATCCACCCGCTAATACCCTTAAGACATAGCCTAAAGAGACTATAATTACATCTATTATGATTACCTGTCTTAAAAATAGGCTGTAAGATAACATCAACAAAAAATAGATTAATGCAGAGATTATAAAATTTAAGGGTAGAAAAAAAGATAGGTAAAGGCTGACCAGAGTAATTAATACTGCTGATATAAGAGCAGGTCTTATTTTTAATCTACCAGAAGCAATCGGCCTTTCCTTCTTTAAGGGATGGTTTTTGTCCTCATATTTATCTCTTATATCATTTATAATGTAAACCGCTCCTGATAATCCACAGAAGATAACAAATGCCCAAGATGACCTTATTAATAAAATTAAGTTTCTTAAATTACCTGTAAATATTACCGCAGCGAAGATGCATAGATTCTTAATCCACTGTCTTGGACGCATACTTATAATTATCTGTTTTATTAAAAACAAAATACTCTCTTTTTTTATTATTTTGATTTGGCTCATTTTAGATTATATAAAAATATGGAATAACCTATCCTGACTTCTGGCTCGTACTTCTTTAGCCAATCATAACCTCCATTAAGTGTGTGGATGCCCTGAAGATAAGTAACACTTATAGCAATCCAACCAGAGGTTGGCTTAAATGGTTCTAATCTTTGGTAATTTATTCTATAGTAATCCGGATCTGCAGTCCCAAAGTAAGCCAACTTTATCTCGCTAATATTATTCCTATCAAGGTATTGCTTCAATAGCTTCAAATCCTGACCCCAATCTAAGTTAGAATCGACTAGATACTTATAGCCATATTTTGGGCCACCAACAAATTCATTGAAATAGGCAAGGTAGTGTGGATAAATATCTAAAGTTCCTAAAAGATACCAAAGACATAACCCCAAAATGAATAAGCGAAAAAGATGTAACCGAAAAAAATCAGAATTTACAATCTGGCCGATGAATATACAGAGAAAAGGATAGATAGGTAATATATACTTTAGATGCAAAGAAAAACTAAAAAATCCGTTAATTAAAAATATAATCATGGGCAGAAGCCATAAAAATAACTGCTCTTTATGTAAAAAGATTCTATTTTTTATTGCTAAGATAATACTAAAAAAGATAAATATCAAAAAGGGGATGGGAGTCTTAATAATAAAAGCGATTAAAAATCCTAAGACCGAACTCCCACGGAAATGTTTTCCCATAAAAAATGACTCGTGTTTATTTATATTAGCGTGAAGAATCCATCCCAAACCTTTAAAATAAGAAGGAAATGGAAAAACACGATGACCAATAAAATGAATTACTCTCTGTAATAGCTCTGAGGGATTCTTAATCAATTGACTTAATGTAGGGTGCATCTCCTTTTCCTCTAAAATTTTTCCTGTCTCAAAACTATATCCGGACCAGATAACAAAGAAGGCCAAAAGTAAAACTATAAACGTTAAGACAAAAAATCTTCCTCTGGGACCATAGATGTAGATTAAAATTAAAAAGATAGGCAATAAAACTAAGGAATTAAATTTAGAAAGAAGGCTAAGCCCCAAGGTAATGCCGGTAAAAATCAATCTTAATCCATTTGGTTTGGTTAAGTATCTCCAGAGACAATATACGGATAAAGTCGTAAAGAGGCAAACTCCTATATCTGGTGTAACTAACTGTGAATGTGCAATGATATTAGGACAAAAAGAATAAAGAAACAAAGAAAAGAAACTTGCTTTTAGACCAAATAATTCTTTCGCCCAAAAAAAGATAACTAATCCCAATAAAAATGAAAGTATGACCATAGGTATTCTTCCCCAAAAGATAATTTTGTCTGCATCTTGTCCAGAATAATATAGAAATTCTCTACCAAAAGCATAAGCATCTTTTCCATACCAGTTCTTCATCTCTTCTGGACGTCTCAATTTAAGAAATAGAAGTGGTATTCCAGCAATCATCTTTGTTAAAGGTGGGTGTTCTGGATTCATACGAAAGTCTCGAGTAACTAAATAAGAGTAGCCTGCAGGTAAATGTGCAGGTTCATCAAATGTGGCTATTTTTTCCCTTATGCTTAATATACATTGTAGAAATAAGCTTAAGAATATAATTATGACAATGAAATATTTCATTTTCTGGCAACACAAACCAAAGAAACACCAAAAGGAAAATCAATACCTTTTTTTAAAAGCGTGTTCTCAAGTCTTAGTGTAAGCAATAGAAGAAAATTTATTAACTTAGGAAATGTAATTAATGTAGTATGGTGAATATGTAAAAAATATCTCTGAAACATACGAAATATAAATATGGGTAAAAATAAAAAGAAAATACAATAGCTTATCCTTTTTACCTCAAAGCCTATAGAAATTAATTTATCCTTTAATTCAGAAAATGTATATCTCCTCTTATGATTCAAAGCTATATCGTGATAACTCCATAGAGAATTATTTGCCGGAACAGTTAATAAAAATATACCATTATTTTTTAAAACCCTGAATATCTCTGAAATTGCCCTCTCGTCGTCTTCTATATGCTCAAGGACATCTAAGGCCGTAACGAGATCAAAGGTCTCAGATGGAAAATGCATGTTTGATATATCTTCCTGATATACACTATTAAAGCCTTTCTTGTGGCATAATTGGATTGAATAATAAGATTTATCAACCCCTACTACTTTGCCAAATCTGACTAATTCTTTCATAAACATACCTGTGCCACAGCCAACATCCAATATCCTTAAATTTAGTTTTTTAATATATTTTCTAAGGAGTGAGATAGCCAGTTCTCTCCTCGCAATAAACCACCAGTAAAAATTTTCTAACTTATCAATTCTTTCAATTTCACAATCTCTCATAATTTTTGTATTTACCAATAAGATTATAGATAAATATAAGAAAGAGTTCGATAAGCATTCTAAAGGAATCTTCTATTATATGTATTTTTGAGTCAAAGGAATTCAACCAAATTACTCCAACTTCTTTTATTTTAAACCCTAATTTTCGGGCAATCAGAAGCACCTCCACATCAAAGGCAAAACGGTTTATCTTCGTTTTAGAAAATATCATTTTTGCAACTTCATTTTTAAAGAGCTTAAATCCACACTGAGTATCTTTTATGCCTCTCATAATCAGCACCTGGACAAAGAGGTTAAAAATCTTGCCCATATTTTCCCTATACCAGGGTTGACGGATAAGGAGGCTGGAGTCCTTTAATGCCCTTGAACCAATAACTACATCATAGCCTTTTCTAATATAAGGTAGAAGTTTATCTATCTCTTCTATAGGTGTAGAGAGGTCGGCATCAGTAAACAGAACAAATTCTCCCTTACTTAAAAGAACACCCTTTTTTACGGAAAGACCCTTACCAAAATTAATTTCGTTTTTTAAGATCTGAATGGGGATATGATTTGCTTGAGAAAAATTCTCCACAACCTCTATTGTTCTATCCTTACTTGCATCATCAACAATAATTATTTCATAGGAATAGTCCTTGTTATTTAAAAATCTCGTGATTCTTTCTAGGGTCTTTAAGATATTGTTCTTTTCATTATAGGCAGGAATTACGATGGATAAAACCATATTTTATTTTCTTTTACATACAGCAATCAAAGACATACCAAAAGGTATCTTAAATATACTCTCTAATTTAAGGAATTTAACAAATTTATCAAAAAGCCGTATCTGGATTTCAGAGAAACTCTTTTTCTTTAAAATCCTTGAATTTATAAACCAACCAAAGGCACCGAGGAAATTAAAATAATTTATTTTTTCTACAGAAAAACCAGTATTTTCTAATAAATAAAGCAAGTTTTTCTTATTATACCTTCGATAATGACCCAATGAAACATCCAGACTCCCCATTAATAGAGATAAAGCAGGACTCAAGATTATGAATCTTGTGTCTTCTTTCATTAACATGTAAATATTCATTAAAGCTTTCTTATCATCCTTTATGTGTTCTAAAAGATTTAAACAGATGATAGTATCAAAATCATAATTATTCAGTTCTTTTAGTTCTGAACCGGCTATATCCTGTTTTAGAATCCTAATATTTTCATATTCTCCAAAGTAACTTTTAAGATAAAAAATATTCTCATCGGATATATCTGTGATGACCAATTGTTCAGCATATAACAGATATCTGGTCATATTACCAATACCTGCGCCAATTTCTAAAATCCTCTTACCCAAATATGGTTTTATTAAATTGAATATCCAGCGATTATAATTTCTTAAAAAACCCATCTTTAATAATGTATCTAAGGAGATGTTATAAATTACGAATTTCTGCCTTATTAACCAATAAAGCTCTACAAAGAAATGAAACCAGGTTATCTTTTTACCCTCCTCATAGGTTCGGCCCCTATAGGATATTGGCACTTCATAGACTCTGAGATTGCGCCTAAATATCTCTGCTGTAATCTCCGCCTCTATTCCAAAACCATTTGCTTCCAATCTTAAATTTTTAATTACATCTCTTTTGAATACTTTATATCCAGTCATTAAATCTGAGAGGTTCGTATTGTAGAGTATATTGGCAATGAAATTTAATATCTTATTACCGAAATAATGCGTAAATAGGAATACCCTATGTGTCCCAATGAACCTTGAGCCATAAACCACATCTGCATAACCATCTGTGATGGGCTTGATGAGTTGGAGATATTCTTCAGGATAATATTCTAAGTCTGCATCCTGAATAATTATAATATCCCCATTTACATATTTAAAGCCTGTTCTTAAAGCTGCACCCTTCCCCAAATTTTTGGGATGGAATATTACTCTAATCTCTGAATCTCTTAAGGATTCTAAGAATTCTCTCGTCCCATCAGTTGAGCCATCATCAACAACAATTATCTCTTTATCTAGAGGGACATTCTTTATCCTCTTTAAGATAATTGGAATTGTTGGTCTCTCATTGTAAACAGGAACAACTACTGAAATCATCTCAACTTATAAATCCTAATTGTCGGTCCTATAATTGCATTCTTTTGGGGCGAGAATACCTTTATAGGTTGATAATTGTTTAATATCTCTTTATAGAAATCCCTGAGTTTGAAATATCTCTTTGGGAGATATTCTCTTGGATATCCAATAATTTTATAAAGAAGGGCATCACTGATAATTACAAAATCATATTTATTTTGATAATCGTTAATAGCCTCATCCATTCTTTTCATCAACCACTCATATCCGGATTCATTCTCTAAATATCCAATGGGATTAGGAATATAAGTCAACTCGTAGTTTATGCCTTCTGCTGAAACCCTCTCTTTAATCTTATAAAATAAATCTCTCTGACGATGGTATCCATAACGTAAGAGTTCTTTGGGTTTTGACTCAGATTCGATTCTATTTTTTTTTGGACTCTGAATCAAAGGAGGGCCATATTCATTTAAGAGTATCTTGCTTCCTTTAGGAATGTTTTTCTCTACCCACTCTTTAGCTAAAGTCATTGTATTTGGTAGAGAGAAACTTAAATTTACCCTAATACTTGAGTATATGGGATTAAAGAACAAAAATACCAAAAGACAAAAAAATAGAAAGTCTGCCCCTTTATCCCCTTTATTTATTTTCCAATCTTTTAAATCTGATAATAGTTTACCTGAAAAAATTGCAAAAAATGGTAATACAGGTAACATAAATCTGGGATAAGGATTACTATTCCATCCGATAAGTAAAAAATAAATTATGGGAAAACTAATGAGAATTAAATCTTTCTTTTCTCTTTGGATTATTATATAGATCAGACTAATTAAAGAAAAGAATAAAAGGGGAAATCCCAGAGTGTTTTTTAAATTTTGGTTTAGATGATAGATATAGGGATTTGTTTTCTCCCAACCAAACCACCCCATCTTCGCACAGAGAACTTGCCCTTTTATATCTAAGAAGAATTTAGAAAAATCTAAAATTGCAAATGGGGTACTTAAGAAAAATCCTAAAAATATAGAAAAAAAACAGAAAATAAGTTTTGAACTGAAAATGGCCTTGAAAGATCTTTGCTTAAGACTAAACAGATGGGCCAAGATTATAGGTAGAATCAAAATTCCCGCAGGATATTTTGTACCTATTGCCAAACCACTTAAAATTCCACTTGATATATAATCTTTTAATCTCGTATATAAAAAAATATTCATTATGGAAACAAAAGATAATAGAATCATAAAGACAACAGGGGTATCTGTAACTGCATAATGGCTGTATTCCACAGTTAAAGGCAAGAAAGAAAATATGAAGGCTGAGATTAAACCTGTATTTTTATCATAAATTTTTTTAGTAAGGGTATAAACTAGGTATATTGAGGTTGTACCAAAAATAGCAGAGGTGATACGTCCAATAAGAAAAAAAATGGTAGGATCTTTAAAATAGAGATATAAAAAATCAGCAGGACCCTTAAACCAACTTAAGGCAAATCCCAAAAGGTAAAAAATACTAAAGAAAAAAAATAGAAGATATTGAAAGAGTGTCGGCCAGATAAACCAGTGGGGATTTAAGTCGCCTGTTCCAAATTTTAAGGAATGATATATAAGATAACTCTCATCTCCATAGTAGTTATAAGGTAAATTTTGTTTTATTGACCATAATCTCAAAATAAGTCCAAGAAAAATAATGATAAATAGGATATTTTTATGCTTGAGATAAAAACATTTCATTCTTTAATTCCTTCTCTTCATTGGCAAATATTGCTAAAAGAACCCAGAAATATCCGATTTCCCATAAGGTAGTCATATGAGAACCAAAAAAACAGTTAACTATAAGTCCGACGATACCTGCAAGAAAACCTAATGCTGAACCCTTTATTATATCGTCTTTAGAATGTTTATAGACAAACCAGGAAGCCCTTATACCCGTAAAAAGACAAAACAGGAAGACTAAAAGAGTAAACAATCCATACTCTGCAGTTAAGAGAAGAAAACTATTATGTACATCCGTAATAGATATTCCTCTGTATAATAATAAATAGGAACCCACCGTACCAATCCCATAGCCAAAAAGGGGCTTATTTCGAATCATATCGAAAGTGGCCTTCCATGCCTCTATCCTTCTTGCGGCTGAAGATTCGAGCTCCTTCTCATAACCATAAATTTTTTCTCCAGCAACGGTCATCTCTATCCTTTCTCTAACTGCTTGGGGAAGAATCCAAAGATTTGTAGCAATAAATAAGAATATGGCTAAACAAATGATAAAGAATACTTTATTTTTAATAAAGGAGATAAAAAGACTGGTAATCACAAAACTGATATAAGCACCACGAGAAAATGTAACTGCTACTGTCTTTATTCCCCAAAAGAAAGGAATTGTAGACAACCAGTAGATCTTCTTACGAAAATTCACCAAGAGAATTCCCAAAAATAAAAACATATAATCTACTGCAAAGGCACCCAACATATTTGGCTGGCTACCCACTCCGGTAATCCTTTTATATTCATAAAAATGGGTTATCTGGCTAACATCCTTTATTGCTAAAAACATAACCATCGCTATTCCTAAGAGTAAGGCAATAATCGTATCCCTCCTTAAATCCCTCCTATAACCCATACCCGAGGCAATAAAAAAGAGTAATACAGGGTCAATCCAGCGCTTCAAATTAAAGATTTGAGTCTTTAAATAAAAAGTACCGTATTCAAATCCATTAATAACATAAGAGAAAAAAGAGAAAAAGATAAACATTACCGCAAACTTAGTTATCTGACTTCTCACAAAAAATGGCCTTTCCTTTTTTACTTTATCGATAAACCAGCAGAATATAACAATGGTAGATAAGAGATTAAATAGATTTAAGGCTGTATATTGACCACCAAATCTACCCGGTAATGCATCAACAAAGGGAATATAGAGAATAAGCATAAGATAGGTAATGTGGGCATTAATTAAACCTATAACGAGTAGAAGAAAAAGAAGAGAAACGCTTATCATATTTCTTATGCCCTGGGTCCAAAGCTCTTGACGCATACCTCTTGAGATAATTCTGCCTAAGATATAGATTCCCAGAAAGATGAAAAAATAGAGCCAAAATTTTTCTCTTATAAAAGAGAGACCGCCTTCTTTTGCGCTCTCTGGAATTTTTATAGGATTATCTTTGGTAAGTTTAGTATTTATCGACATAGATATACCTGTAGCGGTAAAGGTAATATGGAATATAAGTAACAACATTGGAAAGAACAGCTCCTACAAGATTTACGTTTGCTTCTTTAAGTAGAGAAAATGCGCGCTCAACATCTAAGGCACCTGTAGATGCTGCTTTAACAACTAATATCGTACCGTCTACCTGTGAACCTAAGACACCAGCATCTGTAACTGGAATTATAGGAGGGCAATCAAAGAAGAGATAATCGAATTGCTCTTTCCATCTTATAATCAACTCCTTCAGTTTTTTAGAGCTTAAAAGCTCGGATGGGTTTGGGGGAATTTTTCCTGAAGGAATAATATAGAGATTGGGGAGAACAGATTGAGAAAGAAATCTCTCAACATCTATTTCATCCAAAAGTACTTCTACTAAACCGGGCTCTTTGGTGATACCAAACATCTTATGAATGCCCGGTTTTCTTAAATCTGTATCTACTAAGAGGACTTTTCTTTCTGGTTCTTGGGCAAAGGATAAGGCAATATTAGAGGTAGTAACAGTCTTTCCTTCTCCCCTTAAGGAACTTGTTATGGCAAATGAACGCAAGGGTTTATCCGGAGATAAAGAACGTAGATTTGTGCGCATGATTCGATATTGTTCAGCAATATGGGACTTGGGATCAGAATACACAACTACCCGACTATCTATACCATCATCGGTTCTCTCCTTTTTAACAATATAAGTCGTCGGACCAATCTCATCCAATAACTTCTGCTTGTATTCCTGCAAAGCGACCTTTATCCTAAAAAAATTATCTTTAAGTCCCATCTTAAACTCATTGTTTATAAATTATAAATTTTATCAGCCCCCCGAGTAGAGAAAATAAAATAAACAAGAAGAGTGCCATAATCCACAATCGCCTACGTGCCCTAATTTCCTCTGCCTCTTCAACAGTAAGTATCTGGCTAATAGAACCGATAACAGGTATATCCAAGAAATTTCTCAATTGGTTAATTTCGGTAAAGGAATGGTCGGTCATCTCTGAAAAAAATATTAAGCCGATGCCAATAACCATACCCAACCCCAATCCGACAAAACCCATGAATTTGCGATTGGGCTTAAATGGCCTTAAAGGGACACTGGCCGGCTCCACAACTCTAAACTTGGTGCCCCTTTCTTGCAATTCCAGTCGTTTAGTAATATAGGCAGTCTCTAATTTTTGGGTGAGGGAACTGTATATGGCTGCGTTTATATTGTAATCCCTTTGTAGACTAGCCAATTCTTCTTCCTTTTTAGGGATACTCTTGATTTGCTCCGATTCCTCCCGTAGATACAACTCGGTCAGTTTTATTTTTGTTTTTAAAGATTCTATCTCGCGGTCAACTTTATTTAACTCCATCTTTATATTTTGAAACAAAGGATTTAAAACTAACTTATCCTCTGTGGCAGACTTCTGGGCCATTTTTTGCTGTATCGCCTCCTGCAGTTCTTTTATTTCCTTCTTAAGTCTCCTAACCAGGGGATGTTCTTCAGTAGCATCTATTTCTAATCTGGCAAGTTCAACCTGTTTCTGTGCCAGGTCTTGCTCGAGTTGCTTTCTTACAGGATCCACAATTTTTTCGGCAATCACATAATCGCCTTCACTCTTCAGTTGTTTAAGGAGTTGCTCTTTTCTGCGCAAGGCCTCTTTTAAATCCAATTTTAATTTAATCAGGTCTCCTTTGGCTTCGGTAAATCTCAATACTTCAGTATTGAGTAATGGCGCGGCACCTGAGCCGAGAAGATTAGAAAGTTCCTCTGAAGCCCTAACCGAGAGGATACCCTGGTATCTCTCTTTAAATTCCCGCAAGGCCTTTTCTGAATCTTTTAATTTTTGCTCATATATTTTTTTCTGATTCTCTAAAAATTCTATTCCTGCATTTGTCTCGCGCATCTGGAGTTCTAAGTTATATTTTATAAAAAGTGTGGTTATGGTATTGGCGATTTTTTGACAAACTACCGGATTGCGATCTTCAGCAGTAATCTTAAGTATATCCCTACCAAACAATTGAACTGAGATACTCTGCCTTAAAGAATTAATCAAATCCTCATATGCCTCAGGGCGATTAGGAATATTCTTATCCAAACCCAACTCACCGATGATCTGCTCTAAAAGGGGCCGGCTTAATAATATCTTCACAATAGTCTGCAGACGTTCCTGTACACTCGTAGACACTGCTAAACCACTGATTAAAGGGTTAGAAACCTTTTCCTCTTCCACTAACACTATAGCGGAGGTGCGATATTTAGGGGGGATAGTAAAGCTATAAGCAATTGCCAGAGAAAAAGAGATTAAGGTAGGAGCGATAAACAGCCACTTTCGGCGAAAGAATATCTCCACGTAGTTCTTGGCTGCGCTCGTGATAGTAGTTATAGTTATAG
>JAMWCK010000029.1 GCA_023819625.1 Candidatus Omnitrophota bacterium
AAGACATCTAAAGTGGGAATGCCGATTAAAGGTTTATTTAAGGCAAAGCCCAATCCCTTTATGGTAGAAAGACCGATGCGTATTCCGGTAAAAGAACCCGGACCTAAGCCGCAGGCAAGATAATCCAAGTCTTCTACCTTCCATCCCAAGGCCTTTAATACCCTATCAATAGTTAGACTGAGTAATACCAGATGTTTTCTCTCTAGCTCAAGATTATATTCATAAATCTTGCCGTTATCGTAAATGCCTAAACTTAAAAATTTAGTGGTCGTATCCACACCTAATATTCTCATCGCGTTATCTTTTGTTTATACTTTTATGTATACTAAAAGTGGTGATTATTTTATCTAAGAGTTCTTTGGCGCGTCTTCCGCAGGCCTTAAATTTAAGCACCCTTTGAGAATTGCCTTTAACTAATAATTCTATTTTTAGAGAATCTCTAGGTATAAGATATCCTAATTTATCCGCCCATTCAATTATAGTTACGGCCTGATTGTAAAAATATTCTTCGTAGCCTAAAGAAGTAACTTCCTGAGGTGATTTTAGACGGTAAAGATCAAAATGGTATAAAGGCAATTTTGATTGTCTATATTCACGGATGAGCACAAAAGAAGGACTGACAATTTTATCTTTTTTCAATCCCAAACCCCAGGCAATACCTTTGGCCAAGACAGTTTTACCTGAGCCAAGTTCACCAAAAAGACAGAGAATATCTCCTGCTTTTAAATAGCCAGAAATCTGTCTGCCGATATTTATTGTCTCATCAACGGAATTTGAAATAATCTGCATTTTTAAAAATGCACAAACCCTTTAGGCTTTAGCATTATCCGGGTGCCATCTTTCTTTATGAGCCGAAATCCCCATTTGGAGGCGATAATCTCTCCGATGGGAATAAATTTATTTTTTGCCTTCTGCCATAATCTTCTCGCCTCCGAGCGAGATAGGGTAAAAAGGAGTTCAAAATCCTCACCCTGATAAAGCGCATCTTTTATACCCTTTGCCGCTTTATCTAAGGGAATTGCCTCTTCATAAATTACTGCCCCACATTTACTCTCTCTTAAGATATGCCCTAAATCTTGCGCCAGGCCGTCAGAGATATCAATTAAAGAGTGGATTTTAAAATTTTTCGTTAAGAAACGTGCCTCTTTAATACGGGGGACAAACCGAAGGTGTTTACCATAAATAGAGCCACCAAGTTTTCCGGTAACAAAGATAATATCCCCTACTTTCGCCCCCTTTCTTAAGACAAGATATCTTTTCTCTACCACACCCAACATACTTACATCTATGGTTAATTTATGGGCACGGCTTAAATCGCCACCCACGAGGTTTATCTTAAATCTCTTAAGCATATCAAGCGTGCCCTTAAAAAATTTATCCATAAATTCTACGGGGGTCTTTTTCGGTAGGCCTAAAGAAACAAGACAAAATTTTGGCAATCCCGCACAGGCAGCAATGTCACTTATTGATACTGCCACGGATTTTCTGCCGATAAGATAAGGATTCTCATCAGATGTAAAATCTACTCCTTCTACTAACATATCACAGGTAAATAAAAGATATTTGTCTTTGGTATATTTTATAACTGCGCAGTCATCACCTGCACCTTGAATAACCGAAGAATCCAATTTGATAAATCTCTTAAATCTTTCGATTAAACCAAACTCGCCTAACTTATCCACCCTCATCTTGCCGCTTCAATCCTCAAGCCCCAAGGGACACCCTCTGTACTAATCGGAAGGATGTCCCCACCTGGGGGCACCCTTGGCTTTGGCTGAAAGGGTGTCCCTTATATTTTTTGGAGGGATAATTCCTTTATCGGTAATTATTGCCGTAATCAAATTATTTGGCGTAACATCAAAGGCCGGATTAAAGACCTTTACGTTACAAGGAGCAATCCGTATTTTTCCTAACAAGGTAATGACCTCTTTTTTATCTCGCTCTTCGATAGGGATATCTTTGCCGGACTTAATCCTCCGATCAAAAGTAGTTATGGGTGCGGCGACATAAAAGGGTATGCGATGGAATTTTGCCAATATCGCCAGATTGTAAGTCCCAATTTTATTGGCGACATCGCCATTTGCCGCAATGCGGTCTGCACCGGTAATAACCTTATCAATCTTTCCCTGCTGCATCAGGGTTGCGGCCATATTGTCACAGATCACGGTGACATCAATACCCTTTTGTTTCAATTCCCAGGCAGTTAAACGACTACCCTGTAAAAGTGGACGTGTCTCACAAGCAAAAACCCTTAAACGTTTCCCCTCTTGCCTAGCTTTGTAAATTATACCCAGAGCTGTACCATAATCAAGGGTGGCTAAAATCCCGGCATTACAGATAGTCAATACCCGGTCCTTATCTTTAATTAATCTCGCTCCGTAAGAAGCAATTTTATAGCAAGAATCTTTCTCTTCCTCTATCATTTTCTTTGCCTCTTCTAAAATTAATTCCTTAATCTTTAAGACAGACTTATCTTTATTCCCTACGGCCACATTATACATCCGCTCAATTCCATAGAAAAGGTTTCTCGCCGTGGGGCGACAGGCGAATAGGTATCTTGCCACCTTATCTAACCTCTCCTTGAATTCCTTAAAATTTTTTGCCTCTATATCTTTAATCCCTAAATAAATACCTAAGGCCCCTGCTATCCCTAAAGCCGGTGCACCACGTATCTTCATCTGTTTTATCGCCTGCCAGAGGGTCTTTATGTCTTTAATATAAATATACAGCAATTTTTGCGGCAATTTTGTCTGGTCAATAATTTTGATTTTATTTTTCTGCCATTCTATAGTTTGGATTCTCTTCATAAACCTACTATTTTTGCCAAAAGGCTCTTTTTTACTTTAATTGCCGAATGTGGACAGGCCTCCTGACAACAGAAACAGGAAATACATTTTTGGTAATCAAATTTTATGCGGCTGTTATATTCAGACAAGAACTCCATACTGATTGCCTGCTTCGGACAGGCCTTGATACAACTACCACAGCGAAGACAATTATTGTCGATTATCAGCGGATAGTATTTTATAAATTTTTTTGCCAGATTAACTAACGGCAGTGGGATTTTCCTTATCATAGATATAGCAGGCAATTGAAATGGCCTATCCGGAATAATCTCTTCTAATTTTTCACCTAAGATATTAATATGCTCAATATCTGCTATCCCTAGCCCTCGCGCGGCAGCAAGTTTATTCGTAAGTATATCCTTTGGTCTAAGCCCCATAATCAAAGCCAATACGCTATCTATTGCCACGCCATCAGAACCTGCAAGCAATAGATTAAGCTTACGTGGCTTTCCGCTCGTCGCCGGGCCATCGCCCTCCATTGCCACAATGGCATCCACAATGGTTAAGGCCGGCCTTACCTCTTCATAGATATCTACCAGTACCCGAGAAAAATCTTGGGGCTTAAAATATTCCTTATGTAGCTGCATCTTGTATCGCGCAGCTACCAGACCAAAAAGGTTTTTTATTGCCGCAGTCAAAATGGTAAAATCATGCGTCTTAAACTTCGGTAGATTCACTACATATTCACAGTGATCCAGCCAGGTGGTTAAAAGTAAACGTCTTCGCCAGCGGTTATTTTCAAATTTTACCAATTCTACGCCTTCTTCTTCACAAACCTGTCTTATTCCAGAACGCCTATAAACCTCATCCACATTTTCCATCTCGCCTCCCCAGGCACTCGGCCCATCGCCTACAAATATCTTACAATTAATTTCCTTTAAGATTTTAATTACACCCCGCACAACCTCCGGGTGGGTATCTACTGCAGACTCTGGCTCTATGGCCATTAAAAGATTGGGTTTAAGCAAAACCTTACTTTGCGGTTTAATAAATTTTTCTATCCCGCCGATTAAATTTATCGCCTTCCTTAATTTTTCCTCAATGATGTCCGGGGCATAACTATTACACTTTACAATAGAAATACGAGAATTCACGCCATCCTTCCCTGACTTGTAATTTAAGGTAAATTAAAAAAATCCTTGGCGTTTTGTGCCGTCACCCTTGCCACCTCTTCCACGCTGATTCCCTTAATGCGACTAATCTCTTCAGCAATCAACTTAACAAATAAAGGTTCATTTCTTTTACCCCGCCATCCCTCTGGAGCCAAAAACGGCGCATCGGTTTCCAGCATCATGTGTTCCAAAGGCGTTAATTTCATTAAAATTCTTAATTTATCTGCTTTCTTATAGGTAATATTACCCGTATAAGAAATAAAAAAACCCAAATCCAAACATTCCCTTAAGAAACCTTCCTCTCCAGAAAAACAATGTACCACTACCTTTTGTGGTCTCGTCGCCTTTAGAATCTTTAAAATATCTGTCTGGGCGTCGCGACAATGAATAATTACCGGCAGACCCAAATCTCTGGCAAGCCCAAGCAAACTCACAAACAACCGCTTCTGATTTTCTACTTTTGCATAGTGCTTAAAATAATCCAGCCCAATCTCACCGATTGCCACCACCTTATCTTCTTGGACAAAGTTTCTTAAATCCGCTTCTGTTTCGGCAGTAACATTATCTGCTTCATGGGGATGTATACCCGCCGCTGCATAAATAAAAGCGTATTCTTTAGCTAATGCAATTGATTTTCTTGAGCCCTCTAAACTTGAGCCAACATTGATAATATAATCTATACCCTGTGCCTTCGCGCGCTGAATCACCTCGTTTCTATCAGAATCAAACTCTGGAAAATCTAAATGGCAATGGGTATCGATGAACATCAGGCAGTGTTTATTCGGGGAAATAATGGTTTTTGTTTGTTGATCTTCTTTTCACCAAACTGCTCTTTTATCGAACGTGCGGTATCGGGCATAAAAGGCACGATTAAATCTTGAACGGTTCTGATGACCTTTACCAGAATAGCAATAAATTCTTTGAGTTCCTGGGCTTTATTTTCTTTTGCCAAAGTCCAGGGCTTGGTATCTTCAATATATTTATTTGCCAAATTTATAATCTTCCAGATACTCTCTAAGGCAAGGTTAAATTTAAGCTGTGCCATATAGTTATTTACCTGCAGGGGAAACTCCTCTAATCTTTGTCTCCAGGTCTTATCTAAAATGTCTACCACGGGGATATGACCAGCAAAATATTTTTCTACCATCGCAAGCGTCCTATAAACAAGATTTCCTAAATCATTAGCCAGGTCACTATTTATCCGTTTAATTAAGGCGTCTTCTGAAAAATCGCCATCCTCCCCAAAAGGAATTTCGCGCATTAAAAAATATCTTAAGGCATCAGAACCGAATCGCTCTAATAAATCTTTGGGGTCTATTACCACACCTTTACTCTTACTTATTTTCTCTCCTTTTATATTAATAAAACCATGGACAAAAATTTTTCGCGGTAATTCAATATCGGCAGCCAACAAAATTGACGGCCAAACTACCGCATGAAACCACAGGATATCCTTACCAATTAAATGGATATCTGCCGGCCAATATCTTCTAAACTTTTCTTCAGGATAATCAAGAACAGAAATATAGTTTAACAAGGCATCAAACCAGACAAAGATTATATGCGCTTCATCTACGGGAAGAGGAATACCCCATCTAAAACTTGAGCGGGAAACGCATAAATCCTTAACTCCTTCTTTTATCCGATTAATAATTTCATTTTTTCTTGCCTCGGGTTGAATAAAATCATTATTATTTTGAATATGCGCTAAGATTCTCTCCTGATATTTACTCATTCTAAAGAAATAACTTTCCTCTTTTATCTTTTCTACCTTCTTATTGTGTACGGGACAAAGATCGTCTGGTTGTAGATCTTTCTCAGTATAAAATGCTTCACAGTCAACACAATATAACCCCTCATAGAGTCCTTTGTAAATATCCCCTTTATCATAAATTTTTTTAAATATCTCCTGAACTATTTTTATATGCTGGGGTTGAGTGGTCCTTATAAAAGAATCATACGAGATGTTTAAACTCTTCCAGAGGTCAATAAATTTTTTAGACATCCTTCCCACAAATTCCTCTGGCTTTTCGTTTGCCTTTAAGGCGTATCTTTCTATTTTTTGTCCATGTTCATCAGTACCTGTAGAAAAAAATACATCATCACCAATACCTCGATGCCAGCGGGCAATCACATCTGCACAGACCTTCTCATACACGTGTCCGATATGTGGTAGCCCGGAAGGATAATCAATAGCCGTGGTGATATAAAACTTATCGGGCATATTCTTTTTCTTTATAATCTACTTCAATCTGTGTGCCGTCTTCCAATTCTATTGTTGCTACACGTCTAAAGACATTTACGCTTATGACCCTTCCCTTTCCCTGCGGGGTATGGATGCGTTCTCCTTCACGGGGTAAACCTCGGGATAAAATCTTATAGGTCTCATATTCAAAAGAAAGACAACACATTAGCCTTCCGCAGAGTCCAGAGATCTTAGGTGGATTTAAGGCAAGGCCCTCTTCCTTTGCCATTTTAATCGTCACCGGCTCAAAATCTTTTAAGAATTTTGCACAGCATAACTCTCTACCACATGGTCCAAAACCACCAAAAAGTCGCGCCTCATCCCTTACGCCAATCTGACGCAATTCAATCCTTGCCTTAAAAACCTTGGCTAGATCCTTTACCAGATTTCTAAAATCAACGCGACCCTCGGCGGTAAAATAAAAGATAATCTTGGAACGGTCAAAAGAATATTCTGCCTGCACAAGTTTCATTACAAGCTTATGCTCTTGAATCTTCTCTTGACAAATCCCAAAGGCCTCCTTTGCCTTGGCGCGGTTTTCTATAATCTGCTTTAAATCTGCCTCATCGGCCAGGCGTAAAATTTTTTTAGGAGGTTCCTTGAGTTTGGTATCAGCAGTTATTTCACTGGCCGGAACAACCCGACCATAATCCAGGCCACGGTCATGCTCAAGGATTACGTAATCTCCTTCCCTTACTTCAAACTCGGGGGCAGAATAAGAGAAAACTTGCCCGAAATCCCGAAGCCTTACAGAAATTAACCTCTCCATAACTCCATCTTTAAATAAGCCAAAAGTAATCTCGGATTCACATTCTCTTCTAAATACAAAAACGCATCCGAAATAAAATTAAAGATGTGATCTAAATCCATAAAGGAAAAATGTTCTGCCAAGACTGAAAGCTCGGTCTTGCGATCAAAGTTAATAAGTTCTAAAGGAGATAGTCCCATCTTTAATAAATAAATATCGCGCAAAAATGTAACTAGGATATTTAATAAATACCTTAACTGGTCTTTATCCTCAAGCAATTTATTTTCTAAGACAATTCTTCGAGGAGAAAAAAACATATCCATAAATTGATTTTTATCTTCTAAAATTCTTTTTTCTTTTAATAAACGGAGGGCATAGCCAATTCTCCCTTCGCAAAAATAGGCCAGAAGGTGAGCTAAACGGCTATCCAGACGATAATCCTTGCGTAAAATTCCCTCTAATTTTTCTCTGGATAAAGAAGAGAATTTTATTATCTGGCAGCGCGAAATAATGGTCTTAAAAAGTAAATTTGGCCTTGCCGTAACCAGAATGATTAAACTATTCTTCGGTGGCTCCTCTAAAACTTTAAGTAAGGCGTTGGATGAATCCGGATTTAATTTATGTGCATCATTAATGATAAAAACCTTGGCCTTTCCTTCGTATGGCTTCAGGTTTATTTCTCGCTGCATCTGGCGGATACATTCTATCTTTATCTGAGTCTCGTCAGGGGTAGGGTCAATAATATGTATATCGGGGTGTTGATTATTTTCTATCTTTCTACAGGAGACGCATTCCTGACAACCCTTGAAATCATTCTCGCAGTTTAAGATTTGTGCTAATCTCTTAGCCAGGAGTTTTTTTCCTATCCCATCTGGTCCAATAAAAAGATAGGCACTCGCAAGACGCCCTTCTCTTAGGTGCGCCTCTAATATCTTACATGCCTTATCCTGACCATAAATATTCTTAAATAACATCTTCTACCAATTCCCTTATTTTCTTTTGTGTTGCTATTTTGTCTTTTTGAATCTTAACCACCTTTATCCTCTTCGGCTCTAATCCTGCTAACTTCAGATAACCATGATGAACCCGCATATGATAAGCATATGACCTTCGCTCAATGCGGTCTTTTTTTAAGCCACAATGCCTAAGTCCTTTTTTTACGGGTAAATCCAAGAGGATAGTTAAATCCGGGGTTATCCCTTGCGTCACAAATCTTCCGATACCTTTAATTAAATTCATATTTATCTTAAGGCCATATCCCTGATAAACTAGGGTAGAATCAAGAAAGCGGTCGCAAATAACGACCTTACCTTTTTTAAGTGCAGGCTTAATAATCTCACTTACCAGTTGTGCCCTCGCAGCCATATAAAGCAACATCTCCGCAAGGGATGAAAGAAAATCATTTTTTGCATCCAAAAGAATTTTTCTTATCTTTTCACCTATCTTAGTTCCCCCTGGTTCACGAAGATAAACTACGCGGTAGCCTTTTCTTTTTAAATAATCTGCCAATTGCCGTGAATGTGTGCTCTTACCTGAACCTTCAGGCCCTTCAAAGGTAATGAATTTACCCTTCATAAATTACTTCCTTCTGATATATATTCGGAGGTGAGACCTCCAAAAATATATTCGGAGGTGAGACCTCCAAAAATTAAACTTTTAAACTTTGCTTAGGTAGAATTATAGTTTCCTGCGCCAAGTTGTGCCATCTTTGGTATCTTCTAAAATAATCCCCTTTCTTTCTAATTCCTGGCGAATTCTATCCGCCAGTGTATAATCCTTATTATGGCGGGCTTTCTGGCGCGCGGCAATCTTGGCCTTAATTTCTTCATCGCTAATCTCAAAGGAAGCTTCCGCTTTAAGAGAAATCGCAAAGATATCCAATAATTCTTTGATTAGCGCTTTTGTATTATAGATAAAATCTAAATTCTGGATATTCTTATTAGCCAGATTTACCAATTCAAATATAGACGCCACCGCCTTGGGGGTATTAAAATCATCATCCATTGCCTGTATAAACTCTGCCTTAATCTCCTCTATTTCGCTAATTTTTTTATCTGATACCTGATATCTGGTACTGGATAATTTCCTGTCAATCTTCTCCATAAGAATTAAAATTCGCTCCAGCGCCTCTTTTGTTTCTTCTATCTTTTCCTCCCGATAATCTAAAGGCGAGGAATAATGCGCTGAGAGAAAAAAAAGTTTCAACAAATCCGCATACCTGTATTTATCCAGAAAATCCTTGATACTTACAAAATTCCCTAAGGATTTAGCCATCTTCTGACCATGAATCGTCAATAATCCATGATGCATCCAGATACGGACGAACTTTAATCCCCTTGCCTGCGACTGGGCGATTTCGTTTTCATGATGTGGAAAGATAAGGTCTAATCCTCCACCATGGATGTCAAATTCATCGCCTAAAATATCCGAACTCATTACCGAACATTCAATATGCCAACCCGGCCTACCCTTTCCCCAGGGACTATCCCAGGAAGGTTCATCCTCCTTCGTGCCTTTCCAGAGTGCAAAATCAAGAGGATCTTTCTTATTTTCCTGCGGATCAATCCTTGCCCCCGCTTCCATTTTCTCTAAAGACTGATGAGACAATTTCCCATAGTCCTTGGCCTTCTTTATATCAAAATATACATCCCTGCCGGCTACATAAGCAGCGCCTTTATCAATGAGGGCCTGGATAAAGTTGATCATTTTATCAATATACTCGCTTGCCTTCGGCTCAATAATCTGGGGACTATCTATACCCAGTTTGCTTAAGGCCTCCTGATACAGACGAAGATACTTATCTGCTACCTTCCTAAAGGAAATATTCAAATCCTCCTGCGGGTATTCTTTCCTTGCCTTCTCAATAATTTTATCATCTACATCCGTAATGTTTCTTACAAATTTTACCTTGTAACCTTTATATACAAGGTATCGCCTGATAACCTCAAATACATAAACGCTCCTGGCATGTCCAATATGCGGCTCATCATAGACAGTAGGTCCACAAACATAGATCTTTACCTCAGGCGGATTCAGCGGAATAAATTCTTCTTTTTTACGCGTAAGAGAATTATAAACATAAATAGGCATCTTCATTATTGCGTTACTTGCGTTATTGAGTTATTACGTTCAAAACGCTATACCGCTATAACCCTATAACGCTATAACGGCCTTCTCTTCTCTAAACCTTCGATTCTTTTTTGGAGTTCCTCGATTTTCTGCATTATCGGGTCTAATATGTGAATATGGTCAAGACTGACATCAATCTTTCTGCCGTCCTGCCGGGTGATTCTTCCCGGAACGCCTACAATTGTAGAATTTGGTGGAACATCCTTGATAACCACGGCATTGGCACCAATATAAGAATTATCGCCGATGGTAATATTTCCTAAAACCTTTGCCCCTGCACCAATAACTATGTTATTGCCAATTGTTGGATGGCGCTTACCCTTTTCTAATCCCGTGCCACCCAAAGTTACGCCTTGATATAAAAGCACATCATCACCAATAATCGCGGTCTCACCGATAACCACTCCCATTCCATGGTCAATAAAAAATCTTCTTCCTATCTGTGCGCCAGGATGTATCTCAATACCCGTCATATGCCGAGCAATCTGACTGATTAAACGCGCAATAAAAAATAAATGGCATTTATAGAAAAAATGTGCGATACGATGTGCAATCAAGGCGTGCAGACCTTCATAAAGTAAGAGCACCTCTAAGAAACTCTTGGCTGCCGGGTCTTTCTTCTGGGCAGTGCGAATCTCCTCGCGAAAAATTATAGCAATAATTATCCACTTTAGAATTATAAACCCAAGGATAAAAAGTAATATCTTTAACCAAATTATCATCTAATAATCCCTCCTTCTTCGTCATCAACAATCAAGATTTTTAGTTGGCGCATCGTCTTACCTCTCCTTGGTTGGTTTTCTTAAAATTTAAATCTCTCATTATCTGGTGTTTTAAGGTCTTCTTCGC
>JAMWCK010000030.1 GCA_023819625.1 Candidatus Omnitrophota bacterium
CGTTTGGTGCGGAATACCTGCCTGCCGGCAGGCAGGCCTGCCTGTCCGGTAGGCAGGGCAAAGGAAAAAAAGCGGGAACTATCGGGGATTGTGGTGCGGTAAGCTTTTATCCGGGTAAAAATTTAGGTGCCTTTGGAGATGCGGGGATGGTTTTGACAAATAATAAACTGATAGCCAAAAAGATTAAGGTTTTAAGAAATCAAGGTAATATTGAAAAATATCACCATACGGTAATTGGATACAATAATCGCTTAGATACAATCCAGGCAGCAGTCTTAAAAGTAAAACTTAAGTATCTTGATTCTTGGAATAAGAAAAGACAAAAGAACGCCGCATATTTTAATCAGAGATTAGAAAATTTAGGACTTCAGGTTCCTTTTGTTGCCCCCTATACCACGCATATCTATCATCAATATGTCATAAAACTAAACCAGCCGAGTAATGGATTAATTAAGCATTTAAGAAAAAAGGGTATTGATAGTCGCATTTATTATCCTCTACCTTTACATCTTCAGCCCTGTTTTAAATATCTGGGATATAAAAAAGGTGATTTCCCGGAAGCAGAAAAGGCAGCGCAACAGACCCTCGCCATTCCTATATATCCGGACCTCACTAGACAACAGATGGATTATATTGTTGAATCCATTAAGGAATTTTTAAGATGATTAATTTGTCCGTAGTAATTTTAACAAAAAATGAGCAAAGAAATATCCGGGCTTGCCTTGAGTCGGTTAAGGGTTTTGCTGATGAAATAATTGTCGTAGATGACGAAAGTACCGACAAGACACTAGAGATCGCAAGGGAATATACAGATAAAATAATCGTAAGAAAGATGGATATTGAAGGCAGACACCGCAATTTTGCCTATGCAAAAGCGCGCAATTCGTGGGTCTTAAGTTTAGATGCAGATGAGCGCCTGACCGAAGAGCTAAAAAAAGAAATAAACAAGACAATACAAGAAAATACAAAATACGCTGGTTTTACCATTCCCCGGCGCAATTATATTGGCAATTATTGGGTTAGATATGGTGGCTGGTATCCGAGTCCACAGTTAAAACTTTTTCGCAAAGATAAATTTCGCTATGAAGAGGTAAGCGTCCATCCACGCGCCTTTATGGATGGACCCTGCGGACACTTAAAATCCGACATAATTCACTATTCTTATAAAGACTTAGAAGATTTTTTACACAAGTTAAATAATCAGACTACCCGTGAAGCAGAAAAGTGGTTTAAACAAAATAAACCTATGCGCCTGGGAAGATTTATCTGGAGGACTATAGATAGATTTATACGCACCTACATCATAAAGAAAGGTTATAAAGATGGATTTATTGGCTTTGTCGTGGCTTTTTATGCCGGACTTTATCAATTTATCAGTTACCTAAAATATCACGAACTTATATTCAGAGGTGAGACCTCCGAATATCAATAATTTCAAATAGTTAGAAATGAGATCGGAAAGAAATAGCGCGTACGTTACTAATTGTTATTATCACATTTATAATCGTGGGGTGGAAGGGCGAGATATTTTTAAAGAAGAACGGGATTATCAACGTTTTATCCATTGTTTATATGAATTTAATGATCAAGCATCCGCTTTGCCATATAAATGGCTTTTAAGGAAAAAGCAACTTTTGGATATAAAGAGACCACGGGAAATCTTAGTTAAAATACTTTGTTATTGTCTTATGCCTAACCATTTCCATCTAATCTTACAACAAATTGTCGATGGAGGAATAACAAAATTTATGCGTAAATTAGGAACGGGTTGGACGATGTATTTTAATGAGAAATATCAAAGGGGTGGGGTTTTGTTTCAGGGGAAATTTAAATCAATTATAATAGATAAAGATGAATATATGATGCATTTATCGCGTTATATTCATCTTAATCCTTTAGAGTTAAATAATCCTAATTGGAAAGAGGAAGGTATCAACGATTTAGAAAAAGCAAGAAATTTTCTAAAGATCTATCGCTGGTCTAGTTTTAAGGATTATATCGGAATAAAAAACTTCCCCTCTGTAATTGAGAAAGATTTTATCTTGAACTTTTTCAAAGACGCAGCTTGCTATGAAAGTTTTGTATTTAGTTTATTAGCTGAAGATTTGCCAAAAATAAAAGATTTAACGCTAGAATAATCTAATCATATGTTCTTTATTTTCAATATATTCGGAGGTCTCACCTCCAAATATTAAAGATTAAAGAGGGAGGATAAGGATGAGGATATTGATTACAGGCGGCGCAGGCCTGGTGGGAAGTCACTGTGCGGAGTTTTTTGCTTTAAACAACCCAAAAAATAAAGTCATTGTTCTGGATAATCTGATGCGTTCAAAGATTTTTGGTTATGATAAGAAATCCGTAGAATTTAACTGGAATTACTTAAAACAATTTAAGAATATTGAAAGAATTAAGGGCGATGTGCGCCACGAGAATGATGTAAAAAAGGCAATGGGTAAGGGAGTAGATGTAGTTATCCATACCGCCGGTCAGCCAGGAGTTCCATCAAGTGTGCGTATGCCCATTGAAGATTTCAGTATCAATGCCTTTGGGACCTTAAATGTCCTGGAGACAGCACGCAAGAAATCAAAAGACACTATTTTTATTTACACCTCTACCAATAAAGTCTATGGCGAAAATGTGGATAAGATTCTTTTAGAGGAAAGAAAAAAAAGATATGTCTTTAAAGATATTCAAGGAGTAGATGAGAGTGTGCCTGTAGATTTAACCGGACATACACCTTATGGAGTTTCTAAGCTCGTTGGAGATTTATACACACAAGAGTATGCTTATATATATAAAATGCGCACAGCAGTTTTTCGTATGTCCTGTACCTACGGAACGCGGCAGTTTGGATTTGAAGACCAGGGGTGGGTGGCCTGGTTTATCATTGCCACATTATTTAATAAACCAATTACCATTTATGGTAATGGCAAACAGGTGCGGGATATGCTTTATGTTGATGACTTAGTGGATGCGTTTAATCGTTTTATTAATAGCGACTTAAGGATGGGAGTGTTTAATATCGGCGGAGGACCCGCAAACACTATCTCTTTGCTTGAGTTTTTGGATGAATTGGAGGAATTAATCGGCAAGAGGCCGAAGGTGAATTTTAGCACCTGGCGACCATCTGACCAAAAGGTTTATATTACGGATACCACAAAATTGGAAGAGGCATTAAACTGGAAAATTAAAACGAAAGTAAAAGACGGTATCCGGATTTTGGTGGATTGGGTTAAAGAAAATGAGAGCTATTTTTCTTGACCGTGATGGGGTAATCAATAGATATCCGGGCGACGGTAAATATGTGACTTCCTGGAAAGAATTTCATTTCCTGCCCGGCGCAAAAGAGGCAATTGCCAAGTTATATAAAAATAAGTTTAAGATTTTTGTGATTTCTAATCAGGCAGGAGTAAATAAAGGGATTTTTAGCCGTCGTACTCTTGATCTGATAACCCGGAATATGCACTTGGAAATTAAAGAGGCACAAGGTAAAATCCATGGGGTTTATTATTGCATCCACCGGCCAGAAGAAAATTGTTCCTGTCGTAAGCCATGCACCGGCCTTATTGATAAAGTCAAGAAAAGATATAATATCTGTATTAAGGATTCTTTTTTCATTGGTGATACTATGCGTGATGTGCGTACTGCCCGTGCTGCCGGACTTAAATCAATACTTGTTCTTTCGGGAAGGGAGAAGCTTTCCAATTGCAAAAACTGGGAGGTTAAGCCAGATTTTATTTTTCGCAATCTCCGTGAGGCCGCAGAATTTATTTTAAGCCAAAAAATTCATCCTTCCAACTAAGAAGATAATCGGAGGAAAAATTAAGTGAAGGTTTTCATCACTTATGCCTCGGCAGGCAGCGGTCATCATCGGGCAGCCGTGGCTATCTATGAATATTTTTCTTGCCAGGATCCCCGGATGAGCTTAAAATTACTTAACGTATTAGATTACGCCGGCCCTCTTTTTAGAAAGATCTATATCCAAGGATATAATTTTCTCGTTCGGTATCTATTGGGATTGTGGTCTTTAGGTTATAAAATAACTAAAGTAAAATTTTTCCAAAAGGCGATAAGAACTTTACGGTTTATCTTTAATCGAATCAATACCCGAAAATTTACCTCTCTTTTAATGAGGGAAAATCCCGATTATATTATCTCCACACACTTTATTGCTTCGGAAATCGTCTCTTCATTAAAGAGAAAAGAAAAAATAAAATCACAATTGATTACTTTAATTACTGATTATGGCGTACATCCCTTCTGGATAAATTGCCCTACTGATATCTATGTAGTTGCCTCAGATTATACAAAAGAGAAACTTAAGCTTTGGGGGATAAAAGAAGAAAAAATAAAGGTATGGGGAATTCCGCTAACTTCGGGGTTCTTAAGAGCATACGCAAAAGAATCAATTTTTAATCAATTGGGTATTTCCCCTAATAGATTTACTATACTGATTGCTACCGGTTCTTTTGGTATTGGGCCAATAGAAAATTTAATTAGAGTTTTGTATTTATGTAAGGATATCCAGCTTTTGGTAGTCTGCGCACATAATAAAAGATTATTCAATAGATTAAAATTTAAGAATTACCCTGGGGTTAAGATTTTTGCTTTTGTGGATAATATGGCAGAGTTAATGGCAGTTTCGGATTTAATTATTACCAAGCCCGGTGGCCTGACTATTGCTGAAGTTTTGGCAATGAATTTGGTCCCGATATTTATGGTAGCAATTCCTGGGCAAGAAACTGAAAATCTAAATTTATTAAGAGATTATGGTATTGGCGTGGTATCAAAAAGTCCTGCGAAGATTAAAGAGATTGTTTTAGACTATAAACTTCGTCCCGATAAGTTAAACAAGATAAGAGAGAATATCTTTAAATTAAAAAAAACCGATGCCTGCAAAAGCTTATATTACCTATGCCAAAGTAGTATTGGGATTGCCCGTTGAGGGTCCCTTTGATTATTTAATTCCTCATGACCTTCAGGGAAAGGTTAAATCCGGTGCGCGGGTTTGGGTGAGTTTTGGTTTACGCAAATTAGTGGGTTATGTGGTAGGATTAGCCAATGAGAGCAAAATCAAAAACATAAAACCAATATTAGATTTAATTGATGAATCACCCATTTTAGATAAAAATATGCTTTTGTTCACCCGGCACGTTTCTAATTATTACTGCTGTTGTTGGGGAGAGGTAATCGAAACCGCGCTTCCTGAGGCTTTGCGTCGTGGAAAAAAGGTCTCTTTTGTCCAGCCTCTACAGTTTTCTTTATTGCAAGATAAACCCGAAGTTATGCTTATTCATGACCTAAATGGTAAAAGACGCTGGGAGATTTATTTAAAAGAAATCAAAGAAACTTTAGA
Organism: Candidatus Omnitrophota bacterium; assembly: GCA_023819625.1. Classification (GTDB taxonomy): domain Bacteria; phylum Omnitrophota; class Gorgyraeia; order Gygaellales; family Profunditerraquicolaceae; genus JAMWCK01. The sequence continues at coordinate 5,357 of JAMWCK010000030.1, forward strand.
AAAAGATTTATCGGTAATTGTTCTTTTACCCAATATTGACTTGGTAACGAAGGTCGACGAAATAATAAGTAGCAATTTAGGGATTAGTCCAGCGATTTTTTATCGCAAAAAGGCAGGACAATTAAACGAATGGCTCAAGGCAAGAGAAGGTAAGGTTAATATCGTTTTGGGTACACGTTCAGCGATCTTTGCCCCATTAAATAATCTGGGATTAGTAATTGTTGATGAAGAACAGGACATTGCCTATAAACAAGACCAGGTGCCGCATTATCATGCGCGCAAGGTGGCCTTTATGCGGATAAGTCTTACTGGGGGCAGACTTATTTTAGGTAGTAGCTGTCCTTCTTTAGAGAGTTTATATCTGGCTAAAAGACATAAAATTAAATATACCTCAATTGAGAGAAAGGCACCTTATCCGGAAATAAAAATTGTCGATACTCGGACGGAATTCTATCGCCACAAAAAGGAAATTCTTTCTAGATATTTAGAGGATTTAATCGCCGCAGAACTTAAAATGCAATCTAAAATATTGTTATTTTTAAACCGGCGGGGATTTGCTACCTTTGCTTACTGCCGTTATTGTCAGAGAGTTTTAAGGTGCCCGCGTTGCCATGTAAATTTAGTATATTATTTTAAGGAGAATATCTTAAGTTGCCACTATTGTAATTTTAAGACCACGCCCCCACAAATCTGTCCTCATTGCAATTCCAGTTATATTCGCTATTCGGGAATAGGGACGCAGAAGTTGGAGAGTGAGTTGGCGAGGTTATTTCCTCTGGCTAGGATCAAAAGGGTTGACAAAAGTAATGACCTTAACTTAGAAGAGGCAGACATTTTTGTTGCTACACAGGCAATTATTCACCAGGAAATTAAGCCGTTTGACTTTGTTGGTGTATTAGCCATAGATAATTCCTTAAATCGTTTAGACTTTCGTGCTAGCGAAAAGACATTTGCTCTTTTAGTTGGGTTACTTGGACTATGTAGTAAAAAAATGGTGATTCAGACGGTGCTGGCAAGCCACTATTCTTTTATGGCTTTAGAAAGAAAAGACATCAATCTATTTTACAATGAGGAATTAAGACAAAGAAGGCAACTAAAATTTCCTCCTTATCGGCATCTGGCAATAATCAAGCTGCGCGGGGAAAAAGAAGAGAGGGTTAAAAAGCTAAGCGAAGAATTATTTAAAAAATTAACCAAATATAAAAAAAATAAAGATATAGAGGTGGTTTCGGTTAATCCGGCCCAGCCTCCAAAGGTACGGGGTAAATTTTGGTGGCAGATACTCCTTAAGGCAAAAGATGCCTTTATGTTCAGTAAATTCTTAAAAAGACACTTAAAGAATTTCGCGCCTTCAGGTATAATCGTGACCGTAGATATAGACCCCGTTTAGGTTGCTAAAGAGGAGTTTAACCGAGAGAACTATAACCAACCTACGAGGTGACATGCGCTCACTATGAATTTTAGAATTTTACCACTATGAATTTAATATTTTTAGGCAGTGCGAAATTTGCTGTTCCTTCACTAAAATCGCTCCTTAAGAGTGGGTATAAGATTTCTTGTGTGGTAACCCAACCGGACAGACGGAAAGGCCGTCACCTCAAGATTAAAGAAACACTAGTAAAGTTAGTTGCTCAAGAAGCAGGTCTTAAGATTTATCAACCCGAAGATATAAATACTCTTGAGGCAATAAGATTTCTAAGGAGCCAAAATCCCGATTTATTCGTTGTTGTTTCTTATGGACAGATATTATCGGGGGAAATTTTAAGTATTCCTAAAATTTTTGCTATCAATGCCCATGCCTCAATTTTACCCAAATACCGGGGCGCGGCGCCGATAAATTGGGTATTGATTAATGGAGAAACGACCACTGGGATAAGTATCATAAAGATGATAAAAAAGGTGGATGCCGGACCGATCATTAAGCAGAAAATTATTAAGATTTCTGAAACAGATACCTTCATTAGTTTAGAAGAGAAATTAGCAGAGCTTGCTGCAGAGTTATTAGTAGAGTCAATAAAGTGTATTGAGAATAATAATTATGAGTTAATTCCACAAGATGAGGCAAGGGTAAGTTTTGCTCCGAAATTAAAAAAGGAAGACGGCCTAATTCCTTGGGATAAGTCCGCAAGAGAAATTTCGAATTTAATCAGAGGGGTTTGGGGCTGGCCAGGGGCATTTACGTATTGGCAAGGGAAGTTGTTAAAGATATATCGGGCAAGAAGTATTAGTGGATCAGTGGTTCAGCGAATCAGAAAGCCGGGAGAAATAATAGAGGTATCAAGGGAGGGCATAACAGTGGCTACTGCAGAAGGTTGTCTTATTATAGAAGAGTTGCAGATAGAAGGTAAAAGAAGAATGACCACAGAAGAATTTATTGCTGGCCACAAAATAAACACCGCAGAAATCTTTGGTAAAAAATAGTTGCATAATAACTTTACTATGCTATAATTAACCAATTAAAATGCCAGAGTTAAGAAAAGATCCAATTATTGGTCGGTGGGTCATCATTTCTACAGAGCGCGCTAAACGTCCGGATCAGTTTTCAAGTTACGCCTTTGAAGGGCCACCGGAAGGAGAGTGCCCTTTTTGTCCGGGAAAGGAGACGCATACACCACCAGAAATATATGCTATTCGACCCAGACATACTCCTGCCAATAGCCCGGGGTGGGAATTAAGGGTAGTGCCAAGCATTGCGCCTTTTTTAAGGATAGAAGGTGACCTTGAACGTCGGGGAAAGGGTTTGTATGACCTGATGAACGGGATTGGCGCCCATGAGGTAGTAATCGAGACAAATCAACACATTGCCAATATGGCGGATTTAAGCGAAGAGCAGATTTCTAAAGTAATCACCTGCTATATTGATAGGATTTTAGACTTAGAGAAGGATAAACGTTTTAAGTATGTCTTGGTCTTTAAGAACTACGGTTGGACAGCGGGGGGTGGGCGCGTAAAACATTCCCGCTCGCAATTAATTGCTACACCGGTAAATCCAAAACGGGTAAAGGAAGAATTGGTGGGTGCTAAATTTTATTATGATTATCACGAGAGATGTGTATTCTGTGATTTGATTAAACAGGAATTAGCAACAAGAGAGAGAGTAATTCTGGATATGGATGGGTTTATTGCCATTGCCCCTTTTGCTGCACGGTTTCCCTTTGAGGTCTGGATTTTGCCCAAGAGACATTCTGCTGATTTTACGCATCTTGAGATGGAATTAAGAATCGAACTGGCGCGTGTAATTAAAAAGACATTGACAAAATTAAAAAAGGGTTTGAATGACCCGCCCTATAATTATGTTTTGCATACCGCTCCTTTTCGTCGGGAGAAGATAGGGTACTGGAAAAGTATTGATTACGATTATCACTGGCACATTGAGATTATTCCGCGCTTAACGCGGGTAGCGGGTTTTGAATGGGGAACCGGTTTTTATATCTGTCCACTTGCGCCTGAAGATGCGGCGAAATTTTTGCGCGAGGTAGAGGTTTAAAATGTCTGAGTTAAGAAGAGACCCAATTAATGGCCGATGGGTGATTGTGGATACTGACCATCCAAATACCCCCCAAGGCTATGAATATGAGCCAGCTACTTTTCGCAGTGGAATTTGTCCTTTTTGTTACGGTAATGAATCGATGACCCCTCCGGAAATAGAGTCTATTCGCGAATCCGGCACGAGTCCGAATACCCCGGGCTGGCAGGTAAGGGTAGTTCCAAATAAATATCCTGCCCTTCAGATTGAAGGAGATTTAGAAAGACGTGGCGAAGGTATCTATGATATGTCTTCAGGTATAGGGGCACATGAGGTTTTAATTGAAACCCCTTATCATCATAAAGACATACCTGAGCTATTAAATTCCGAGATTGAGAATTTTCTTTCCATGTATTGTAGAAGGGCATTGGATTTGAAAAAGGATAAGCGTTTTAAGTACATTATGATTTTTAAGAACTTTGGTGCAGCTGCGGGTGCATCCTTAGAGCATCCCCACACCCAGATTGTGGCACTACCGATGGTGCCTAAGAATGTAATGGAAGAGATTAAGGGAGCGCATAATTACTTTGAATTTCGTGAACGCTGTATATTCTGCGACATTATCCGCCAGGAAACCCAGGAGGCAGAAAGGATTATATTAGAGAATAAACATTTTCTTTCTTTTTGTCCGTTTATTTCGCGCTTTCCCTTTGAGATCTGGATTATCCCCAAAAAACACGATGGTTATTTCTGTTATATTACGCAAGAAGAAATTTCTAGTCTTGCCTCCATATTAAAAGATACAGTAAAGAAATTAAAGATTCTGTTTGCTGGTGTTTCTTATAATTTTATTATTCATTCCTCACCGATAAATGGTGATGGGGTATATGAGGGCTACCATTGGCACATTGAATTTATGCCTAAACTTACACGCACCGCCGGTTTTGAATGGGGTTCGGGATTTTATGTGGTGGCTACGCCACCAGAGTTAGCAGCAAAATATTTAAGACAAGCAAAGGAGGGTTAGAGAAATGACAGTAAAGGTAGGGATTAATGGTTTTGGGAGAATTGGTAGATTGGTTTACCGCGCGGCATTAGCCAAGGATATTAAAGAAATTGATTTTGTAGCGGTTAATGATCTACCGGTAGGCACAAAGACATTAGCACATCTTTTGAAGTACGATTCTAACTTTGGCACTTTGAATGCGAAAGTGGAAGCCAAAGAAGATGCCCTGGTAGTAAATGGCAAGGTATTAAAAGTTTTAAGTGCAAAGTCACCTGCAGAAATTCCTTGGAAGGATTACGGCGTGGAGATAGTAATAGAGTCTTCTGGTGTATTTACGGAAAGAGAAAAATGTATTGGCCACATCCAAAACGGTGGGGCAAAAAAGATTATCATTACTGCACCGGCCAAAGGCCAGGATATAACCGTGGTCTTAGGGGTTAACGAAAATAATTACAACCCTAAAACTCATCATATCATTTCCAATGCCTCCTGTACTACCAACTGTCTTGCGCCCATGGCAAAGGTTCTTTTGGATAATTTTGGGATTGAAAGCGGGATAATGACGACTATCCATTCTTATACTAATGACCAGAGGGTTTTAGATCTGCCGCATAAGGACCTACGTCGAGCGCGCGCGGCTAGTTTATCAATGATACCTACCTCTACCGGTGCAGCGCGGGCAATTGGCGAGGTAATTCCCCAATTAAAAGGAAAGATGGATGGTCTGGCTATTCGTGTCCCCACCCCAAACGTTTCTTTGACTGACCTTACCTGCCTTATCAATAAAGATGTTACCGTTGAGAGAGTAAATGCTGTCTTTAAGAATGCAGCCGAAACGAACCTTAAAGGCATACTTCAGTATCTTGACGAACCCTTGGTCTCCCGTGATTTTTACGGTTCGCAATATTCCTGTATCTTTGACGCGGAGTTGACCAAGGT
>JAMWCK010000031.1 GCA_023819625.1 Candidatus Omnitrophota bacterium
ATGTTTGGCCAGGCAATTGGCATTGGCCACGATTTGAAGGTTACATTGGAGACCTTAAAGGAAGTTATGCCCAAGATAGAAAAAGAAGGTTATAAATTTGTCTTTGTCTCAGAGTTAACAAGATGAACTCCTCTCTTCATAAAGAACTGGGATAGAGGCAAGAAAAGTGATATGAATGTATTAGGGATAGAAACCTCCTGTGATGAAACCGCGGCAGCAGTAGTAACGGATGGAAGGGTTATTCTTTCTAATGTCGTGGTCTCAAGCCTTAAATTCCACCGCAAATATGGAGGCGTCGTGCCAGAGATTGCCTCCCGGATGCAATTAGAGACGATTACTCAGGTAACCCAAAGGGCAATCAGGCAGGCAGGGATTAAATTAAGGGATATTAATTTAGTGAGCGTAACTTCAGGACCCGGCCTCCTGGGGTCTTTAGCAGTGGGCATCTCTTTTGCCAAAAGCCTCTCCTATGGCTTAGGGATTCCCCTAGTTGGAGTTAATCACCTTTTAAGCCACATCTATGCGGTTTTCTTATCGAAGGATTCACCTAAATTTCCGTTGGTAGCCCTGGTGGTTTCTGGTGGACATACCAACTTATTTTTGCTTAAAGATTTTGACGCAATAGAACTTTTAGGTTCAACCCTTGACGATGCTTGTGGTGAGGCATTTGATAAGGTGGCAAAAATTTTAGGGTTAGGTTATCCTGGCGGACCGGTTATTGAAAAACTGGCCCGGCAGGGCGATCCTAAAAAAATAAAATTCTCCTGCTCGGGTACGGATAGACCCTTGGATTTCAGTTTCAGTGGAATTAAAACTGCAGTATTATACGCCGTAAGGGATAAACGGTTAACACTAAATGAAAAGAAGGACATCGCTGCCTCTTTTCAAGAAGCAGTTTTTGCTAGTCTTATCAAAAAATCACTTCTTGCCTGTAAGCTTAAGAAGACAAAACGTTTAGTAGTAGGCGGAGGGGTGGCAGTGAATCAGTGTTTACGGAATAAATTTTTAGCCGAAGCAAGAAAAAATAACCTTAGTCTAAAATTTCCTACCCCGCATTTATGTTTAGATAATGCGGCAATGGTTGCGGGTTTGGGATATCAACTTTTTATAAAAAGTTATTGTTCAGATTTAAGTTTGAGTGTGGATTTAAATTAAAAGGGGGTGTTTAGGATGTATGTGGAGAAAGAAATGCTGATACGTTTAGTTTTATCCTTGTTCTTAGGGGGATTAATCGGTTTAGAACGGCAACTCCACCGGCGCGAAGCCGGTTTACGCACCCATATTTTAGTGACATTAGGGTCATGCCTTATTATGTTGACATCAATGTATATTTTTGATATATATAGCGCAAAGGTCTCCTTAGACCCTGCGCGGATTGCTGCGGGTGTAATTACCGGTATTGGTTTCTTGGGAGCAGGCACAATTATTCGGGATAGAGAAGGGGTAAGGGGTTTAACTACTGCAGCGAGTCTGTGGGTAGTAGCGGGAATTGGATTAGCCGTGGGTTGTGGATATTATAGTGCGGCAATAATCACAAGTATTTTGACTCTGATAGTGCTTTTTTTATTAAGATATTTAGAAACTGTATTTTTGACAAGGGGGAGGTGAGAGAGGATGGCGTTTAAGAAAAAATTGGAGGAAAAAATTTTGGATGTAGATGCAACAATGCAAGGGAGTTTGAACTTTAAAGATCCCGTGAATCTACGCATCAACGGTAAATTTGAAGGAAAATTAGAAACGCGAGGAAGTTTGACTATTGGCCCGACCGCAGAGGTAAACGCCGAGATTATCGGAGATAATATTATTGTTGGAGGTAGAGTAAGGGGGAAACTCATTGCCCGAGATAGATTAACACTTCTTCCCACGGCAGTTGTGGAGGGCAACATTTATCCCGCAAGGTTGAATATCGCCGAGGGGGCAATACTGGAGGGAAGCTGTTCAATGCTCCACGATTTTTTAACTCCCGAAGAATTGGCACGTTACCTAGAAGTAGATTTAAGTTTAGTAATGGAGTGGGCAAGTTCAGGTAAAGTTCCAGCAGTTAAGGATGGCAATAGCTGGAGGTTTGAGCGAAAGGCAATTGATTCCTGGATTGCCTCAGGTAAGGTTGGCAAATAAAGATAAGTTTTTAAGCGATAAATGGTAGAAGAAAGACTCTTAACCGTAAGGGATGTTTCCCTACTCTTGGAGATTTCCGAAAAAGAGGTTATAGATTTAGCCGAAGAAGGAAAGATTCCGGCTTATAAGGTGGCTGGAGCGTATCTTCGTTTTAAGCGAGAGCAAATAGAGGCATACCGCAAGACCTTAAGGCCATCTTCCCATAAAATTAGTGGCCTTAGTAAATATTCTTTTGGCGATAGACTCAGAGATTTTTTCTATTTTAATGATTTCTATATACTTTCTTTTCTCCTCATCCTATTGCTTCTTATGATGATATTCCGGGGATAGTTAAGTTATGGTATTAAAAGCAGGTTTTTGTGATTTGGGTTTTGCCAAACTTGATATAGATAGACAGGGACGTCGGGGATTCTCAGAGGTAGTATATTCTGTGGGAAAAACCAGGGCACAACTTAAAGAAATTGTGCACCAGTTTTTTAAAAATAATCAGGATTTACTGCTTACAAAATTAGATAAAAATACCTTTCTTTATCTTAAAAAGTCATTTCCAAAGTTAAGATACAATTCGCTGGGTCGGATAGGTTATGTCCTTAATAAGAAAAGGCCTAAAAGAAAAGGATTAGTCTTAGTGATTTCTGCAGGAACCGCGGATATACCCGTAGCCGAAGAGGCGGCTGCAACCTTAGAGATAATGGGAAGTCACTTAAAGAGAATTTATGATGTGGGTGTGGCCGGCGTGCATCGGCTCTTAAGACATATGGATTTACTTAAAAAAGCGAGGGTGATTATTGTGGTTGCGGGTATGGAGGGCGCCTTGGCGAGTTTGGTGAGTGGTCTGGTAAAAAGTCCGGTGATTGCTGTGCCCACAAGCACTGGCTACGGAGCAAGTTTTAACGGCCTCTCAGCCCTGTTGACAATGTTAAACAGTTGCTCTCCCGGTGTAACCGTGGTAAATATTGATAATGGATTTGGCGCAGGTTATTTTGCACATTTGATTAATAAATGAATTCTCTGATTCAGGCGAAAAAATTTCATGGACATTTAGGACCGTGGCTTATTCTTGGGCTCTTGATGGGAAGATACGCTCTCAAGAAACTCAAGGCAAAGAAATACTTTGGTATAGAGGTAAAGGTCTGGGGAGCAAATAAAAGGCCAGAATCCTGTCTTATTGATGGCTTACAATTATCTACGGGTGCAACCTATGGTAAAGGCAATATCATTAAACTTAAAGGTCCTTTAATTAAAATAGAATTTATCAACCGCAAAGATAATAAAAAAATAATTTTAGGTTTAAAGGATAGTCTTATTCAAACATTAAAGAAGATAAAGACAACCCAGGATGCAGAATTGTTAGCAAAAAAAATATACCGAAGAGATTATTCCTGGCTTTTTAAAACCATAACCTAAACCTATAACTTCAATATGGCTCTTTCCGGTTTAGATATCTATAAACTCTTACCCAAAACCAATTGCCGCGAATGTGGTTTTGTTACTTGTCTTGCCTTTGCGATGCAGCTGGCAAAGAAGGCAGTCAGTATGGATAAATGTCCTTATTTATCTATTGAGGCAAAAAGGACATTGGCGGAATCAAGCCTCCCGGCGATAAAGCTCATTGCTATTGGTGAAGGAGAGAATAAATTAGAGGTGGGCAACGAAACCGTGATGTTTCGCCACGAAGAAAAATTCCATCATCCCCCGGGTCTAGGATTTATTATTGAGGATAATTTAGATGACTCCGCAATAAAAAAGAAGTTAGAAAAAATTAATCAGTTAAAGTTTGAGCGTATTGGCCAGGAATTAAAGGTAAATCTTATTGCTATTCGTCAGAATAAAGATAAAAATAGATTTGTGGAAGTAGTAAAACTGGTGGCAGAGAATACACCCTTGGCTTTAGTTTTAATGAGCGAGGATTTAGCGGCACAGGAAGAGGCGCTAAAGCTTGTTGGGGTAAGAAGGCCCTTAATTTATCATGCTACCCAAGACAATCTGGCTGATTTTGCGCAATTGTCCAAAGACCGAGCTGTGCCATTAGTAGTCTCGGCTAAGGAATTGGAGTTACTCTCTACTTTAACGCGGGAATTGAATAATCAGGCGGTGACGGAGCTCGTTATTGATACAGGTAAGAAGCCAATTGCGGAAAAAATCTGGGATCTTACACAAATCCGCAGGCTTGCCTTGAGAAAATCTCAACGCTCCTTAGGATATCCGGTGTTGGTGATTGTTGATGCGGATGACCCTTATATAGAGACAACAGAGGCAGCTACTTATATCTCTAAATATGCAGGAATTGTTTTAATCAAAGGGATAGAGGTTGAACGGGTAATGGCACTTCTGACTTTAAGACAAAATATCTATAGTGACCCGCAAAAACCATTACAGATTGAGCCAAGGGTTTATCCTGTTGGCCAGGTGACAAATAAATCCCCAGTTTTGGTAACCACAAATTTCTCTCTTACCTATTATACTGTTTTAGCAGAGGTGGAGGCAAGTAAGGTACCATCTTATATTGTTAGTGTGGATACTGAAGGAATGTCTGTTTTGACCGCCTGGGCGGCGGAGAAATTTACCCCAGAGAAAATTACTGATTCCATAAATAAATTTAATGTAAGAGAAAGGGTAGCACATAACCAATTGGTTATTCCGGGTTATGTGGCAGTAATGAGTGGAGATTTAGAAGAAAAATCAGGCTGGGAGGTTGTGGTCGGACCAAAGGAGGCAGCAGGGATACCTGCATTCTTAAAGAATCTATATCTATAAAGGATGGAAAAGTTCAAAGTTACATTTTATCCAGATGACAAGACCGTTGAGATAGAAAAGGGTAAGACCATTCTTTCTGCGGCTATCTCTGCGGGAGTTTATATTAATTCCAGTTGTGGTGGAGACGGTGTTTGTGGAAGATGTAAGGTAATCTTAAGAGAAGGACAGGTTCTTACACAGCCAACAGGTAGAATTAGTCTGGAGGAGAGAAAAAGAGGGGTATATCTTGCCTGTCAGACGACGGTGCAGAGCGACTTAGAGGTAGAAATTCCTGCGGAATCCCGCCTGGGAATGGAGGGCTTAACTGCTGAGGAATTGGAATTGAGATTGAAGGGATTGTATTCCGAAGCAGAAGAAATAGAGCCTACGTCTTCGGTTTTAGCTGAGGAGCTCTTTGTGCATTCGCCTTTGGCATCAAAGTTATACCTAGAGTTGCCACCGCCAACCTTAGAGGATAGAATCAGCGATCTAGAGAGACTTTACCGTCAGATCCGCCATATCCAGGATATTGCGATTATGCAGACGGGTCTAGTAAATATCCGCCGTTTAGGAGAACTCCTGCGTTCTTCGAATTGGAAGGTTACGGTAACGCTGGGTAAGAGAAATGGTACGACAGAAATCGTACTTATTGAGCCGGGTGATACATCAAAAAAAAATTTTGGGATGTGTTTTGATATCGGAACTACCACTATCTGTGGACAATTAGTAGATTTGAATTCCAAAAAAGTGCTCGGCACCAAGGCAACCTATAATAAACAGGCATCTTTTGGTAGCGATGTAATTACACGAATTATCTTTGCCCAAGAGGCAGATGGTTTAGAAAAGTTACATCATGCGGTGATTGACAGTATGAATCAGATGATTCAAGAATTAATTCAGGAGCACAATATAGACCTAAATGATGTCAATTGTATCTTATGCGCCGGCAATACCACGATGGTGCATTTATTGCTGCGGGTTGATCCTACATATATCCGAAGGCAGCCCTATGTACCCACGGCAAATTTTGTGCCTACTATCCGTGCCGCGGAGGTAGGAATTAAGATTAATCCACGGGGACTTTTGTCTTGTGTGCCGGGGGTATCCAGTTATGTGGGAGGTGATGTGGTTGCAGGGGTGCTTTTTTGCGGTCTGGATAAGCAAGAAGATTTATCCATTCTGATTGATATTGGTACAAATGGCGAGATAGTTTTAGGGAATAAAGAATTTTTAATTTCTGCTTCCGCATCCGCAGGCCCGGCATTTGAGGGAAGCGGTGTCTCTTGTGGGATGCGGGCAAGCAAAGGCGCAATTCAAAAGGTAGGGATTTCACCTTTAGATTTTAAGGTAAGTTACAATACAATTGGCCAGGTGAGGCCACGTGGCATCTGTGGTTCAGGATATATTGACCTGATTGCCTCTATGCTTGGTGTCGGGATTATTGATAAAAGCGGAAGAATTAAACTAGAAAAACATAAACGGATCCGTGAGGGTGAAGGGGGAAAGGAATTTATTGTTGCCTTTAAAGAGGAATCCGATGTAAGTAGCGATATTGTAATTACCGAGGCAGATATCGAAAATCTTAAACGCGCCAAGGCAGCAATTTATTCCGCCGCTTCTACTTTACTTAAACATATGAATCTTGATTTTAGTCAGATAAAGAAGTTTTTTATTGCCGGTGGTTTTGGTAGTTACCTAGAGATTAAAAATGCAATTACTATCGGTCTTTTACCTGACCTAGAGAATTTCCGCTTTATCTTTGTGGGTAATAGTTCTTTAGCCGGAGCACGTTCTATACTCTTATCCTATGAGGCAATGAAGAAGGCAAATGAGATTGCCAAAAGGATTACCTATTTTGAATTATCGGTTGAGCCGACATATATGGATGAGTATATGGGGGCATTATTTTTCCCCCACACGGATTTATCTAAATTTCCGAGTGTAAGTCGTTAGGGTGTCATATTGTATTTTATCGGTGGTTACTCTAACGGACTAATCAGAAAAGATATGGAAAATGAGTTATACAATTGCCATTGCCGGAAAGGGTGGGACAGGTAAGACTACCATTGCTACGCTTTTGGTAAGATTAATTAAAGAAAATAAATTGGGCTCAATTTTAGCTATAGATGCTGACCCGAATAGTAATCTGGCTGAAGGTTTGGGTATAGAGATAAAAGAAACCATCAGTTCAATTCTTGATGATATTTCTCTACATCCAGAGATAATCCCTAAGGATATGAGTAAAGACAGATTTATTGAATACCAGATTCATACTGCCATTTCCGAAGGTGATGGCTTTGATCTTTTGACCATGGGTAGACCCGAAGGTCCGGGTTGTTATTGTTATGTGAATAATGTGTTGCGTAATATTATGGGAAAACTCACTAATGATTACGATTATATTGTTATTGATAATGAGGCGGGTTTAGAGCATCTTTCCCGGCGCACACTACGTGCCTGTGATGCTTTAGTAGTGATCTCGGATGCTACGCCTGCGGGTTTAAGGGCAGCCAAGAGAATTAATCTTTTGGTTGAGGAACTGAAGATAAAGGCAAAGAAAAGGCTTCTTTTATTAAATCGCTTTGCTGGCAAGATAGAAAAAGAGAAAATAAAAGATTTAGGATTAGATTATATAGGTAGTATCCCTGAAGATAACCTGATTCAAAAGATTAGTCTGGACGGTGGCTCACTAATGGATTTAGATAATACGGCAGTAGGATTACAGAGTCTGGATAAATTAGGAGGTAAGATTTGGAGTTAGTTTTGGAAAGGTGGCAGCAGGAAGTATCAATAGTTACTATTGGGGCGACGAAAGAAGAGGGGGGAACACGTTCATATGTAGTTAGGGTGGGCGGAGAAAAGACTTTACCCTTTTTATTTCCCGAAGGGGAAATTCCTTATCCACCGGTAATTGCCTTCGAGGTTTGGGATATTGCACCTTCTGACTGGTCAACAGAATTAAATAAATATTATGGCGATGTCTTTAATGATCCATTGGCCTGGGCAGAGAAGTGTGTGAAGCAATATCAAGCGAAAATTCTCTGTATTCGACTCCAGGGAGCACATCCGGATTTTGGAAATAAAACTTCTGATGAGGAAGCAAAACTTATAAGCCAATTATTAAAAAAGGTCTCTGTACCGCTGATTATTTTAGGCTGTGGCGATGATAGTAAGGATAATCTGATTTTGCCTGCCTGTAGCCAAGCAACTAAAGGCGAGCGCTGTTTGATCGGTGACGCTGTGCAAGATAATTATAAAACACTTACTGCAAGTGTTCTGGCGGATGGACACAATATTATTGCCGAGTCACCTATTGATGTCAATATCGCTAAACAATTAAATATTTTGATTTCGGATATGGGGTTACCCTTAGAACGCATTGTGATTAATCCTACTATCGGCGCCCTGGGTTACGGTTTAGAATACGCCTATTCAATTATGGAGCGTGCGCGTCTGGCTGCCCTTTCTGGGGATAAAACCGTTGCCTCGCCGTTTATCTGCTTTGTGGGACAGGAGGCATGGCGAACAAAAGAGGCAAAGGTTTCAGGAGAACAGGGTTTAATCTGGGAGGTGATTACTGCCACTGCTTTAATTCAGGCAGGCGCGGATTTGCTTGTGATGAGGCATCCAGTTGCAATAGAGAAGATGAATAATTATATAAAGACATTAATGGGAGTTTCATTATAGCCTTATAGGGTTTAAGGCGCAATAACGTCCGTAACCTCATTACAGAAGGAGTAGAACCAGATGTTTATAATTGGTGAGCTTATTAATGGTATGTATAACAATATAGGCAAGGCAATTAAAGAAAAAGACAAGGACATAATCCAGAAATGCGCTTTGGCACAAATTAATGCCGGGGCAGATGCTCTGGATATAAATTGCGGACCGGCATCGCGCCAGCCTCATTTAGATATCCAGTGGTTAGTAGAAACCATTCAGGAAGTTACCGACAAACCACTTGTCTTGGATTCGAGTAAACCCGAGGTAATTGAGGCCGGCTTAAAGGTAATAAAAAATAAGGTAATCATCAATTCCACCACTGCAGATTCAGAAAAGTTAGAGAAATTGGTTCCTTTGGCAAAACAATACCAGGGAAAACTTATCGCCTTGACCACGAGCACAAAGGGTATTCCCCAGAATAAAGAACAGCGGTTGGAATTGGCAGCCCAGATTGTCGCTTATTGTGCTGAGGTAGGATTTAATCTTTTAGACCTTTATCTTGACCCTGTTGTTTTACCGGTAAATGTCGCCCAGGCACAACAGAAGGATATATTAGAGTCTATACACGAATTTAAAATTATCTCTGAGCCGAGTCCAAAAACTATTTTAGGTTTAAGTAATGTCTCGCAGGGTACTAAGGTGCGTTCTTTAATTAATCGTACATTTCTGGTGATGGCAGTGGCTTTGGGTTTGGATGCGGCGATATTAGATCCTCTGGATAAGGAGCTTATGGATGCAGTGATTACTGCAGAATTGATTTTAAATAAACAGATATATTGCGATTCCTATTTAGAGGCCTATAGAAAGAAATGACGCGAAGGGTCTTTCGGCATATCTTTAGATTTCAGGGTTGGCAGGAGAGTATAAAAATAGCTGTAAGGGGGATTCTTTATCTATTTTTATACCATCGTAATATGCGGATTATCTTTATGTTGGGTATTTTCACATTTCTTTTAGGGCTTTATTTTCAATTAAGAGGTATTGAACTGGTGGCTTTGTGCATAACTATAACCTTAGTCTTTATGGCAGAAATTTTTAATACTGCTATAGAGATGCTTATGGACAGCATCACCATTAAATACCATATGCGGATAAAGCTGGTTAAAGATATTGCCGCCGGGGTGGTAGTGCTTACCTGCTTAAACGCTATAGCCGTAGGTTATGTTCTCTTTGTCAGAAAAATATTTATGTAGCATCGTAGGATAAATATTTGCCGGAGTAGCTCAGCCTGATAGAGCAGACGGCTCATACCCGTTAGGTCAGAGGTTTAAATCCTCTCTCCGGCACCAAATGAGTTTAGGGACACCCTGCTTGCCAATCGGCAGGGTGTTCCCTAAGAATAGCCTGAGGGGAGACTCTCAAGTTTGGCAGATTGGGTCTCCCTGTAAGAAGTTATGATTTTAGAGAAGGTAAGAAAGACAATTAAAAGGTATCAACTTATCGCTAAAAACAATAAAATTCTTGTTGCTGTTTCGGGTGGTCCGGATTCTGTAGCTTTGCTTTATTTACTTAAAACTTTAGCCCCCGAATTAAAACTCAAACTTCATATTGCACATTTAGACCACTCTTTACGCAGGGATTCTTATAAAGATCGTGAATTTGTTGAGCATTTGGCAAAAAGATTGAATATACCTATTACTTGCGGTAAGGTTGATATTAAAAAATTGGTCCAAAAGGGCTCACTTGAAGAAGTGGCCCGGAAGGCGCGGCTTGAATTTTTCTTTAAGGTTGCCAAAAAGATAAAAGCAGATAAAATTGCCGTAGGCCATAACCGCGACGATCAGGCTGAGACTGTGCTCATGCGTATTTTAAGGGGCTCAGGGTTATACGGCTTAGCAGGAATTTTACCGAAGAGAAAAATTTCTGGTTATGAGATTATCCGGCCGTTAATTGAGGTAAGACGAAAAGAAGTTGAATCCTTTCTAAGAAGAAAAAAAATCAAACCATGTATTGATATCTCTAATCTGAAAGATGTT
>JAMWCK010000032.1 GCA_023819625.1 Candidatus Omnitrophota bacterium
GCTTGCTTACGCTCGCTCCCCATAGGGGCTTTGCCCCTCTGGCGCTCCTCACTTCGTTCGTCGCTGTCACCCCAAAAGCGTGGGGGAACTTTTCCCCCACACCCCTTTTAGGTCATTCAGATGGGCGGTAGAGGACTCGAACCTCTGACCTTCACGATGTCAACGTGACACTCTTACCAACTGAGCTAACCGCCCAAATGCCGAGGGAGGGATTCGAACCCTCACGCTCTTACGAGCGGCGGATTTTAAGTCCGCATTGTCTACCAATTCCAACACCCCGGCAGTAAATTAAGTTTACAAGAATCTATTACTTTACTTCCCTTCCCGCCTATATTAGAGTTGAATGTGAAAATTTTTCTGTTTCAAAGTATTGTATTTTATACCAATTTTGTTGCCGAAGCCAAGGTGATTTTTTAACTTATTAAGGAATTCATAATCCTTCGAAGTTATATCACATGTCTACCATCCGAAGATAAACATCCATCACTGGTAATTAAACCCACTAAATACCAAAGATTCGATCCCTCAATTTTTAAATCTTTGCGTTTATGTAGCATTTATTTGGAGGCGCGGAGCGGATTCGAACCGCTGAATAATGGTTTTGCAGACCACTGCCTTGCCACTTGGCTACCGCGCCATTTTAAAGAACTCTTTTTACTTCCTTAATTATATCTTCTATTTTTGCCAAATGCCCTATGCCCAATCTTTCACAGGCAAGTCTTCCTTTAATCGGCCCGATAAATCTATAGCCTAAGGATTTTAATTTCCTGATGTTCTCTTGTGTAATTTTATTTTTGAACATATTCTCATTCATTGCCGGGGCAATTAAAACCGGGGCCTTTGTTGCGCAAACCACGCAGGTCAATAAATCATCGGCTATTCCACTAGCAATTTTAGCAATAATATTGGCAGTAGCCGGAGCAATTAAAACCAAATCTGCACTTTCTGCTAGCCCGATGTGTTCAATCTCCCATTCTCCACCTCGATTAAACAGATTAAGATAAACCCTTTCTTTTGATAAGCTCTCAAAGACAATCGGCCGAATGAGCTCCTGTGCTTCTTTAGTCATCACCACTCTTACAGAAAAACCCTCGGTCTTAAGTCGCCGTACAAGCTCACAGGCCTTATAGATTGCGATGCTGGCAGTTACCCCTAAAATAATATTTCTTTTTTTCATGCTTTGTTATTTCGTTTTGTATTTTACCTTTCCTGCAGCAATTTCATAGAGGGCAACGGTTGATGGCTTAACCGCGGAATCAACCTCTACTAGTTTGGGTTGACCTTCTGCAATCTCTAAGGCCCTTTTCGCCGCAAGAATCACCAGTTTATAAACTGACTTGTCGCTCTTATCTAAAAGTTTCTCCAAGGCTACATACGGCATCCGGTCTCCTCCCTTAATACACCATTAATTCCTTTAAGATGATCTTTTTTAGTCTTGCCTGTGCAGTCTTCAGATTTTTGTTTAATACGCGATAATCATACTCGCCGCTTACCGCTAATTCTTTTTTTGCCTGTCTTAGGCGTAGTAAGAACTCTTCTTTTTTTGTCTTATCCCCGCGCCTCTTGATTCGCTCCTGAAGCACCTTAAGCGATGGCGGTAAGATGAAAATAGTCACCGAATTTTTCGGATAAAACCTTTTTATCCGGCGTGCCCCTTTTAGGTCTAGACACAAAAGAAGACTCTTTGCTTTGTCTAATTGCGCCCGGATGAATTCCTTTGGGGTTGCATAATCATACCCTAAATATCGCGTGCGTTCAAGGATTTTGCCTGCTTTAAGTTTAAGCCGAAACTCTTCGGGGCTGACAAAAAAATAATCTCTGCCCTGCCTTTCTCCTGAACGCCTAGGTCGCGTAGTCAAAGAAACGGATTTCACCACACGCCCCTTTAATTCCGGATCTTTTATAAGTCGATTGAGGAGCGTGGTTTTACCGCTACCCGAGGGCCCGGAAATCACAAAAATCTTATTCAATATTCTGCAGTTGCTCGCGGATTTTTTCAATCTGACTCTTCATCCCGATAATCCTGCCACAGATAAAGACATCGCAGGATTTAGCAGCAATGGTATTTGCCTCACGCTGCATCTCCTGGGCAATAAAATCTAACTCTTTGCCCACGGGTTCAAGTTTGCCTAATCTACTTTGAAAGTTACGCAGATGAAACTTTAATCTCTCCATTTCTTCGGTGATATCTGTATTCTTTAAAAAACTTGTGCGCTCTTCATCCGTAAGAAGTTTGGCAATTTTGTCTTTAATTACTTTTTTGAATCGCCTCTTAATGACCTCAAGGCTCTTCTCTAATCCCCTGGCACGCCTTTTTAGATAACCGGCAATTGCCTGACCTTCTTTCTGGCGCGCCTTAAGCAAATTATCTAAGGCCTGATTAAGCAATATCCTTATCTTTGACCAGCTCTTCTGCGGAGAAATTGTCTTTGCGCTTAAAGATAAAACGCCAGGAAGATTAAGTAGGGTATCCAACCGTAGCTCATCTTTAATCTTAAAATCAGTTAATATCTTTTTTAAGGCCTCTAAATAATCCTTTAGTAAATCCCGGTTGAGCTTCACCGTTGACCTTGAGGCGCTCATCAGCGTAACCACACAGGTAATTCTGCCTCTTTTAATCTTACCCTCAATCTCTCTTTTTATCCGTTCTTCTAAAGAAAGAAGGCCTTCGGGTAGATGGATGATGACCTCCAAAAATTTATGATTGGTGCTTCTTAATTCTATACTCACCTTTCCCAGCGAGGGAATCTCAAGTATACTACTGCCAAAACCAGTCATACTCTTTAACATCTTAAAATCTCCGTAGTTAAAAACCTCTCTATGCCCAGACCCTAATCTTACTCTCCTTCTCCACAATCTCCTTGGTAGGGTATAAATTCACAATAATTTCATCCGGCTGAAACCAGAGCTTTATCTCCCGTTCTGCTTCCTGGGGGTCAGAAGAAACATGAATCACGTTTTCATAAACTCCTGAGGTGGTAATTCGGCCGTAGGCGCCCCGGATGCTCGTAGGTTCAGCCTCTTCGGGATTAGTGGCTCCGGCTAATTCCCGGCATTTTTTAATTGCTCCCTCTCCCCAGTAAATCAGAGCCATTACCTTTCTACGATTATGCAATTCGCCTTGGATATATTTAATCAGTTCCTCAAAAAAGGGTTTATCTTTTAAGTGCTTATAATGCTCTTCTGCTAAACTCCGCGATACCCGCACAATTTTGGCGGCGACAATCTCTAATTTTGTCTCTGACAGACGGGTGAGAATATTGCCAGTTAATGATTTTTTTAATCCATCCGGCTTAATAAGAATTAAAGTTGCCTCGTTCATCCCCCACCTCCACCACCTCCACGAATCTGTTGTACAATCCGCGCTAAATCTTCAGAAGAATAAAATTCAATTATAATGTGCCCGCGTTTTTTTCTTTTTGTAATCCGCACCTTGGTGGCTAAGCGGTGTTGTAATTCTTCTTCCAAAGCCACAAGATAAGGTTCGCGAGAGGTAGTTGCTATGCGGTGTCGGGGTTGGCGTAGACGACGGGTCTTGATTAAATTCTCTAACTCTCTGACCGACAACCCGTTAGAGATAATTGCTTCCACAAGACGGCGCTGTTGATTAGGGTCTGCGACTTCTAAAAGGGCACGACCGTGACCAAAAGAGAGACGACCCCTTTTGATTTCCTCCTGAATCTCTTGTGGTAACTTCAATAATCGCAAAGTGTTAGCAATGGTAGCCCGGGCCTTACCTAAAATCTCGCTAATTTTTTCCTGGGTAATTTGAAATTTTTCCATCAGATAGGCATAAGCACGCGCCTCTTCAATCGGATTTAGATCTTGACGCTGGATATTTTCAATTAAAGAAAGCTCCAAAGCATCCTCATCTTCCACAGATTTAATGATTACCGGCACCTCTTTTAGGCCCAATGAGAGCGCCGCACGTAATCTTCTTTCTCCAGCAATCAATTCATAAAAATCTCCGCGACGCCTGACGATTAGCGGTTGAATCAATCCTTTTTCTTTAATGGATTGGGCAAGTTCCGCAATATCTTCAGCAGAAAAATTTTCGCGAGGTTGAAAAGGATTGGGTTTAATTTGGTCAGATTGGACATTAATAATCTTAATTCCAGATTCAGATTCTTTTTCTGGAATCAAAGCCCCAATACCTCTACCTAAAGCCTTTCTCTCCATTTTTCTCTCTCCTGATTTTAAAATTTATTCGGAAATTGTCCAATTTGGCTTTATGTTACCTAAAATTTCTTGACTTAATTCTTCATACTTTTGGCCACCTAAAGATTCTCTATCATAAAGGGCAATAGGTTTACCATAACTGGGAGCCTCAGTTAAGCGAATACTGCGGGGAATTACTGTCTGGTAAACCTTTTCCTTAAAATAATTCCGCACCTCCTGAATTACTTCTTTGGCCAAATTCGTGCGAAAATCAGCCATGGTGAGAATTACTCCTTCGATTTCTAATGTCGGATTAAGATTATCTTTCACAAGTTTAATTGTATTAACCAGTTGTGTTAATCCCTCCAGCGCATAATATTCACACTGCACCGGAATCAAAACCGTATCAGCAGCACACAACCCATTAATCGTTAAAAGCCCTAAAGAAGGCGGAGAATCAATAAATAAAAAATCAAAATTCTCTTTTTCTTTCTGCAAGGCCTTTTTTAAGCGATATTCTCTGCCCAGAGTGCTTACTAGTTCTATTTCAGCGCCGGTCAAATCTAAATTCGCCGGTGCCAAAAAAAGACCAGGTACCGCCGTAGCCTGAATAATTTCTTTTAGTTCTAACTCCTCAAGAAGAACATGGTAAGTGCTTTTTTGAACGTCATGCTTATTAATTCCTAAACCACTGGTAGCATTTGCCTGAGGGTCAAGATCAACAAGCAAAACCTTTTTATCTGCTAAAGCTAGATATGCACTCAAGTTAATTGCCGAAGTAGTTTTTCCTGTTCCCCCTTTTTGATTGCAGATTGTGATAGTTTTACCCATTGAAATTTATAGAGTTAGCAATGTTCCACGCGGAAATTGCTTTTATCTTTATTATCTTAAAAATAATTTTTTTGTCAAGTATTTTCTTTATTATTTTATACTTACGCGCACTTTCGCTGGTTTGGCTCCCGGCATGCCAAAAAGCCCTTTTTCTTCTTCGGAAAGCACTTCAATTTTCACTTTATTCCGGGGTAATTTTAGTGTCTTTAAGGCCTTTTTAATCGCCTCTTCTACGTTTTTGCCTTCTATTTCAATACTTATCTTCTTATTTAATAAATTATCTATATTACCCACTTCATTCGCCATTGGAATCCTAACATTAGTATATTATTAATAAACCAATAAAGCACTAATCCTGAAGGCAGGTGATAAAAAATTAGGCCAAAGATTACAGGAAATAAAATTAACATTAATTTCTGCTGCTGGGCAGAGGTACCTGGAGTAGTACGCAGAGAAAACTTCTGCTGCATAAACATTGTGAGGAGCATTAAAAGCGGCAAGAGATTAATTTCATTACCAAGAAGTGGTAAGTGGTAAGATAAAACAAAGAGCCGGTCAGGTTCTGACAAATCTTTAATCCATAAAAATCTAGCTCCTTTTAAGGCCACGCAACGCATCAACACCTGATATAAGGCAAAGAAAATCGGAATCTGGAAAATTAAAGGCAGGCATCCACTAAAAGGATTAATCTTATACTCGCGATACAATTCCATAATTTCCTTATTCAAGCGTTGCGGATTATTCTTATAGAGATTGCGTAATTCTTCCAAGCGCGGTTGGAGACGCTGCATCTCTTTCATTGAACGCATCTGTTTTAAGGTGAGAGGAAAAAGTAAAAGATAGATAAAAAGACTCAATAAGATAATTGCTATGCCCCAATTATGTACAAACTGATAGAGAATATCTAGGATCAGAAGAAGCAATTGTGCAATAAGATTAAACGCACCATAATGAATAGCTGCTGACCAATCAGGATTAACAGCATTAATAAAGCGTAAGTTTTGGGGTCCCAAATAGATACGAAATTTTTGTGATATGGTTTGGTGAGGAAGAATATTTAATTCCGGAGATTGTAACCCTACTTTTGTCTTTTGACCATTTATCCGCTGTAAAAAAGCAGTATAATGATTTTTCTCATCTGGGGCAAGTATAGCACAGAAATAACGGTTGCGCAGAGCCAAAAATTGCACTTCCTCTAAGCGCAGCTCTTTACGACCATTTAGATGCATAATTTTTTGTCCTGTAGCAAGAGTAACGTCTTGATAACGCGCCTCAAATTGATTACCGGAAAAATCCAATACACCCAACACCAAAGGGAGCCTAATCCGAAGTGAATTAGACGAGAGATTTTGGATACTAATTTCTAACTCTATGGTATAATTAGAATTAGAAAAAGAAAATTTTTTAACCACCCGCTTATCTTTATCGGCACAAACAAATGCGATTTGCTGCGCAGAGGGAGAATTCTCTTTTTGAAAAATCCAATCCTTGTTTTCAATGGCCAGACCACGTAATAAAGAAAATCTGGCCTCAGAATATTCCTTAAAGCTTACCTCTTTTAAGCTTGCTTCGGATTCCTGAAAAATCAGGGTAAATTTTTCCGACGAGACGGGGAGAATGGAAACCGCAGGTATTTCTATATGAGCATGGGGCAAGCGAGCTTCCCCAGAAACAGAAGTTTTTAAAGTAGGCGTTTCGGTTACAACTCCTTTATTTTCAATATGATAAAATTTAGAAATTAAGTAAGACCAGATTAACAAAAACAAAAGAGAAAGGCTAGTAGCAAAGAATAAACGTTTCTCCATTGGTTTATCTTAATGGGTCATCTCCGCCTTTACCGCAAAAAGGATGACAGCGTAAGAGCCTTATTGTTCCTTTTAATATTCCGCAGGTCAAGCCATATTTTAAAATTGCCTGACGCATATATTCAGAGCAACTGGGTTGAAAACGGCAGGAAGAAATCAGCCATGGGCTTATGTAGACTTGATATAATCTTAGCAGATTAAGCGCTACCTTCCTCAGCATCAAATGCAAATTCTCTTTCTTGCCTTTTGCCGGCGCTGACGCAAAATCTTGCGTCCCCTTTTAGTACGCATCCTCTGGCGAAAGCCATGCCGGCGTTTACCGACGATCACTGTGGGCGTCTTAAGATTTTTCTTCATAATTATACCTTTTTTAATTAGGATTTTTGATTATAACATAAAATATAATTAAGTCAATAGTTGCTACTAAATTTATTATTTTTGCCGCGCACACAATTTACATCTTGCTTAAAATTTCATCCCCAAAATTT
The DNA here is from genome assembly GCA_023819625.1 of Candidatus Omnitrophota bacterium. Lineage (GTDB taxonomy): Bacteria > Omnitrophota > Gorgyraeia > Gygaellales > Profunditerraquicolaceae > JAMWCK01. Next base: position 7,283 of record JAMWCK010000032.1, read on the forward strand.
TTTAGATTTCTTTGCTTGACGAAAAAAAAATTAATTGTATAATAAGTAATTCCCAAGTTTTTCTTGCCTGCAGTGAAATTCTATGTTATGCTATTGATGTGTATTACTTGCGACCAAAGAGAATTTCCTCGGCAGATAAATGAAAGAGACTTAATAACCCTGCAGATTTTCCACAGATTTATACAAGGTGTGCATAATCTGTGAATAACATGATTTCTTTATGGGAAAAGGCACAGGTATACTTAAAAGAGCAACTGGGCAATACCGCATTTGAAACCTGGATCCTTCCCTTAAAGCCCCAACAGTGGGAAGAAAACAGCTTTGTCCTTGAGGCACCAGATAAATTTTTTAAAGAGTGGGTAGAAAAAAATTATCAATCTGCAATCGTAAGGGCATTAGCGTTAGTAGCCCAAAAGGAGATACGCGTGAATTTTACAGTTAATACCTCTTCAAAAAATATCTCCCTAACAGAAACAAGGACCGAGGTTAAGACATCCCCCGACCTATCCCCAGGGTTACAATTAAACCCACGTTACACCTTTGAGAATTTTGTTGTCGGACCATCTAATCGCCACGCCCATGCCTATTCCTTAGCGGTAGCAGAATCACCTGCCAAGGCCTATAATCCTTTATTTATCTATGGGAGAGTGGGCTTAGGGAAAACCCATCTCTTACAGGCAATCTGTCATCATCTCAAAAACAAAAACCCCAACATTAAAATCTGCTATCTACCCTCAGAGCGTTTTACCAACGAACTTATTGATGCTATCCAACATCATGCAACGACAAATTTTCGACAAAAGTACAGGAACATGGATGTGTTGGTGATTGATGATATCCATTTTATTGCCGGTAAGGAATCTACCCAGGAAGAGTTTTTCCATACCTTCAATACCTTATATGATGCCCATAAACAGATTATTATTTCTTCTGACCGTCCACCCAAGGAAATTGTCAATTTACAAGAAAGATTAGTTTCTCGTTTTAGTTGGGGGCTTACCACTGATATTCAACCTCCAGATTTAGAAACCCGGGTGGCGATCCTTAAAAAAAAGGTAGAAAGAGAACCTGTAGTGGTGCCGGATGAGGTAATTTTTTTTATTGCCCAACTAATCAAAACCAATATTCGTGAATTAGAGGGCGCGCTAATCCGTATTATCGCTAATTCTTTATTAGAGGAAAAACCTATAACCCTAGAGTCGGCTAAAGAGGTCTTAAAAGATCTCTTAAAAGAACCCAAAAAATTAATTACTGTAGATTTTATTTTACGTTGTGTGGCAGAAGAGTTTGGGATACTTTTAAACGAGCTCAAAACACGGCGGCGTAACAAAAACATAGTTCTTCCCCGACAAATCGCTATGTATTTAAGTAGAGAATTGACAGATTTGTCTTTACCGGAAATCGGGAGTTGTTTTGGGGGGAAAGACCACACCACAGTTTTACACTCTTATAACAAAATAAAATCTAAAATGAGCTCTGATTTAGAGTTAAAAAATAAAATTGAACGTATTATTCAAATAATTCAACAATAAATTAAATACTTATCCTAAAGATATTATTTATTTAATTACATTAAAACAAAAAGGTTAAAGATTTTTTCATACAAACAAAAATTTTTTATTTCTAAGATGATTATAAATATAAAAATAATAAAAGGAGGAAGAGATGAAAATTAAAATTAATAAAGATGTTTTAATAGAGGGTATTCAAAAGGTGCAAGGGGTAATTACCTCTAAAACCACACTTCCAATATTATCCAATGTTTTAATCGAAACACAACAAGATAATCTTAGGTTAATATCTACAGATCTGGATTTAGGGATAACCTGTGTAATACCTGCGGAAATTCAAGAACCCGGAGCGATTACTGTCCCTGCGAAAAGATTTAGTGAGATTATTAAAGAATTACCCCAGGATAATATAACTATTAATACCAAAAAAAATAACTTAGTAATCATTGATACAGAAGTTTGTCAATTTAAGATTACCGGCTTACCGAAAGAGGAGTTTCCTAAACTTCCTGAGTTTAAGGATAAACAAATTATCAAATTAGAGCAAAGGGAATTAAAAGAGATGATTGCCTTAACCTCTTTTGCTGTATCCTTTGATGAAACACGTTATATTTTAAATGGGATACTTTTTCAAATTAATCAAGATAAACTTACTCTAGTGGGTACAGATGGTAAAAGATTGGCTTTGATAGAAAGGTTGCTTCCTGAATCTACACAAAGGGATATCCGCATAATTGTGCCAATTAAAACCATTCAAGAACTCAATCGTAATCTCAAAGAGGAGGGGAGTTTATCTTTGGTTCTCTCGGGAAATCAGGTGATGTTTGAGTTAGATGGGGTGGTGATTGTCTCTCGTTTGATTGAAGGGGAATTTCCGGATTATAAACAGGTTATCCCTCCTCCAGTGGAAAATAAATTAAGACTCAAGCGAGAGGATTTTCTTTGGGCTTGTAGACGCGCTGCGCTTTTATCTACCCCGGATTATCAAGCGGTAAAACTGGAACTCTTTAAGAATAAATTGGTGCTTTCCAAATCCACACCTGATATCGGCGAGTCTCGTGAAGAACTAAGGGTGGAATATTCGGGTAAAGAGATGGTTATTGGTTTTAATCCTACATATCTAATTGATGTTTTAAAGAATCTTACTGATGAAACTATAGAATTCGAATTAAATGAAAGCGAAAAGCCAGGAATTATCCGCAGACCCGGTTATATCTACATTGTTTTACCGATGCGCCTGGGTTGATAAAAATGCAACGCATTAAAGATACAGTAGAGGCGATAATAAAGGAACTTGAGACGAAAAATAAAACTCCGCTATTTATGGATGAACCCGAGGCACTTTTGAAAAAAACCTTAAATCCACGCCAGTTAAGACACATAAAGTTTAATTATTTTAAGAAAGGCATCTTAAATATTAGCGTAGATTCCCCAATCTGGTTATATCAGTTAAGCTTAGAAAAAGAGAATCTACTGGCTAAGTTAAGGCAGAAATCCACCGCGATTAAGGATATCCGGTTTCGTTTAGGAGAAATAAGATGAGTAAGAGAAGCAAGCTAAGACCTCTTGTTTCCCCCAAAACAGCGCAGCCCTCAGTTACAGATAAGGCTTATGATGCCACCACTATCCAAGTTTTGGAAGGGACAGAGGCAGTGAGACGCCGGCCGGCAATGTATATTGGTGATACCTCTGTGCGGGGTTTGCATCATCTGGTCTGGGAGGTGGTTGATAACTCCATTGATGAATTTATGGCAGGCT
>JAMWCK010000033.1 GCA_023819625.1 Candidatus Omnitrophota bacterium
AAAAAGTTAGCAGAATTTTATTAGTTTATTTATGATTAGAAATTAAAAGGCTCTTTAAAAGGCGAGGAAACTCAGGAAAAGACTTATCAATACAGCCGATATCATCTATGAGGGTATTGCCCTTGGCATTTAAGCCAGCAATAATCATACTCATTGCAGTACGGTGGTCACCAAAACTCGAAACCCTTGTTCCTTTAAGTGTCTCAACACCCTTAATTATAATATTCTCTAGATGTCTTGTCCTTCTTACCTCTATACTGGCTCCCATCTTCCTTAAGTTTTCTACCATCGAACGAATCCTGTCTGTCTCTTTGACACGCAGTTCCCCTACCCCTTCTAAAACCGTCATTCCTTTGGCAAAGCAGGCGGCAACCATAAGAATAGGGAGTTCATCAATTAAGGAAGGAATTTCTTCCTTTTTGACTCTTGTACCTTTTAACACGCTATGCATTACGCTAATGTCTGCCATGGGTTCAAATTCGCAAACCTGATATTTTAGTCTCGATATTTTAACCTTCGCCCCCATCCGGCGCAAAACCCTAATTAAACCGGTGCGCGTTGGATTTAAATTGACATTGCGAATGAGAATCTGCGCCTCGGGCAGGATACTTGCTGCCACAAGAAAAAAACTTGCTGAAGATAAATCTCCGGGAAGATAAATTCTGCGGGGAGAAATTAAGGGTCTTTTGCCACTTATCAGTATTGCCTTTCCTTTAACCTTAAGATCGGCTTTAAATAATTTAAGCATTCGCTCTGTATGATCGCGTGTCTTTATCGGTTCAATAATCATCGTTTTTCCTTTTGCGTAGAGACCAGCCAACAAAATTGCGGATTTTACCTGTGCCGAAGCCACCGGCATCTTATAGACAATTCCTTTAAGTCTTGCGCCCTTAATTGTAATGGGAGGATATTCTTCCTTAATTTTTGAGTCTTGAGTCTTGGGTTTTGCTTTTATCAATGCCCCCATCATCCTTAAGGGTCTAGTTACCCTTAACATTGGTCTTTGGGAAAGGGATTTACCCGCAGTCAATCTTACCCTAAAATTTTGTCCGGCTAAAACACCTAAAATAAGCCTGAAGGTAGTAGCGGATTCGCCGACAAAAATCGCCCGCGACGGTGGCTTTAGGCCATAGAGCCCCTTACCAAATACACTAACCCTGATGCCCTTTATATTTATTTTAATACCTAATTTTTTAAGGACTGTTATTGTGGATAGACAATCTTCACTAAGGGGAAAATTCTCTAAGATAGTTTTACCGAAACTAATTGCGGAAAGAATTACCGCACGGTGGGCAATGGATTTATCGCCGGGGAGTTTGAGTTCTCCTTTTAAGCACGAGGTTGGTCTGACGACAAAAGCCCTCATTTAGTTTTACGCAAGACCCTATCGCCTTCGACAATCTTGGCCTTCATCTCATCGGACATAAAACCTGCAGCAGACATTGAATCATGAATTTTTTCTATCCTGACATCGCCTATATATTGATGGCCATGAAATACAGAAAAGATATCACCCAGCGCCACCCTATCTTTACTGCCTAAATTTATCACCACAAAATTATAGTCTTTATTAACAACTAATATTTTCCCTTCAAGTTTCTCCTTATCCGAAACTTCAGTTTTTACCTCTGGAATTTTCCCCTCCGGCGCAACGACAATCTTACCTAATTCCACTCCCTGCTGCTGACCTTGGGCCTCTAAGGTGTTAAGTTTTGCCTCTAGTTCCTGTTTCCTCGATTCCATTTCTCTTAATTGCCCTTGTAAAACTTGAACATCTTTCTCTGCTTGCGTTAGTTTCTTTTCTAGATTCTGCCTCAAATCCTTTTGCTGCTCTAAATCTGTTTTTAGTTGTTCTATTTTCGCTAAGGCCTCTTCTTTGGCAGACTTCTCTTGGCCTAATTCACGGCTTAAGTTATCAATCTTGAGCTTTGCCTCTTCTAATTTTATTTGCAATGTAGAAATAAGGTTCTGCGCCTCCTGAAGTTTGGATTCGGCAATCTTCTGCCTCGTTTGGGTATCCTCTAATTCTTCCTGTAAATCCATACTTTTCTTACGTTCTTTCTGTAAAAGAAAGAGGGCTCCACCGGAAAAAGATAATGCTAACACTAATAATACCACTAATATTATTCCTGGCCACTTTAATTTATCCCCCATCTTTTACCTCCTCTTTATGCCTTATCCGTCTTGACCTTTTTAAGTCCATACTATAACATCGCTAGCAAAAAATCAAGGTTTTTTTACAAACAAATCAGGTTATTTTTTCTTTTAAGAATTCCTTAAACTCTGATGGTATCTTGGAGGTAAATTCCATAAATTTTTTTGTCCGCGGATGAATAAAACCGATTGATTTTGCATGTAACGCCAGACGACTGAATTTAGTCTGTTTACTGTATTTAGTGTCCCCCAGAATAGGATACCCTAAGGCAGAAAGATGCACTCTTATCTGGTGTGTTCTGCCGGTAAAAGGTTCTAATTCCAGAAGGCTAAAGTCGCGGCTACGTTTTAAGGTGCGATAATAGGTCTTGGCGAACTTCATTTTTCTACCAAACCCTGCAGACATACTCTTTCTCCTGTAAGGATGTCTACCAATGGGAATTTCTACCGTCTGCTCGTCAAATTCCACTCTACCTTTAACTAAGGCAAGATACTTACGCTTTACCTGATGGCGCGAAAACTGCTGGGCTAAATTAAGATGGGTAAAATTATTTTTAGCTATTACCAATAGACCCGAAGTATCTTTATCCAAACGGTGAACAATACCGGGTCTTGTGGGATTGATATCCGAAAGTTCTTTGAAATGATACAACAGTGCATTTACTAAAGTGTGCGTATAATTTCCTGGTGCCGGATGAACCACCATCCCTGCCGGTTTATTAATTATGGCTAAATCTTCATCTTCATAAATAACTTCTAAGGGAATGTCTTCTGATTCAAGGCTAAGCCCCTTCTTTTCTTCAATGATCAGCTTAACCTCATCATCTGATTTTAGTTTATAATGTGGCTTATTTATCTTTACGCCATTTACCATCACCTTACCTTTACGGATTAAATCTTGAATAAAGGTGCGGGAAATCCCCAGTTTTTTTTCTTTTGTCGCATCTGTTAAGACAACATCCAGGCGTTTACCAGAATTCTCTACACAGACCCTTAAGGTGTATTCTTGCATCGGATTTATAGATTATGGGGGTGTATCTTTTTAAATATGATAGACCATCCTAATAATATCGCTCCCAGGGTAATGGCACAATCTGCCAGATTGAATACCGGCCAGATACGTAAATCTAAAAAATCAATAACATAGCCAAATCTTAGCCGATCGATGAGATTACCCAAAGCCCCAGACAGGATAAATGCCATGGCTATACGATAAACACCGTGCTTGCCCTTGTCTTTCCTTAGACCCTTAGAAAAAATTGGACTAAGGTGAACAGAAATTAAAATTATCACCAAAATCGCCGTAAAAATAAAGACCAGAGTTTGATCTTTTAATATTCCAAAGGCTGCCCCGCGATTCGCAACCAACGTAAGATGAAAGATACCTTTAATTACAGGGAAGGACTCATGAAGAATTAAGCTTTTGGTTACGAGATATTTGGTAAACTGGTCAAGGGCGAGAATAAATAGTATAGGGATAAAAAGCATGATGAGCTAAATTAGCTCTTTTCCTTTTTTTGTTGACACCTCACGCACAGGCGCGCAAAGGGAATCGCCTTTAATCTATTTTTGGTAATCAGGGTCTTACATTCCTCGCAGATACCAAAGGTCCCATCTTCTATTTTTTTTAACGCATCATCCAATTCATAAAGCAATTCTCTCTCATTAGAGGCAAGCCCTAAGGAGAATTCCCTATCGTAAGTATCCGTGGCCACATCTGCCATATGATAGGTATATCCTGAAATATCTCCTGCGGCATCTTTTGGCGATTTCTTTAATGTCTCTTCAGAAAGATGTTTTATCTCTTCTAAAATTTCTTCCTTTCTCTTTAAAATTATTTTTTTAAACTCCATTAACTCTTTCTTGTTAAACTTCTTTTTTGTCACCTCTTCTCCTCCTATACTTTTTATCTTCCTTATAAAGGATGCGGACTGCCCTCTATTGCCTCCACACACCTTAAGCAAATTAAAGGATGTTCTTTAGATATGCCTATATCGCAAGAATAGTTCCAGCAGCGAATACATTTTTTACCTTCTGCCTTTTCTACTAAAATTGCCAAATCCGGATAACTCTGACTCACTAAACCAAAATCGAGCGTATCTCTTTTTAATATCTTAACCGATGAGACCTTGAATATCTCTAAAAGGTCGTCTTTTAAACTTTCTAAATATTTATAACGAAATTCATTATTTGTCAATATAATTATTTGTGCATCAAAAGAACTGCCGATATCTCCTTCTTGTCTTTTTTTCTCTAATGCCTTGGATGTCTCGGGGATCAAATCGATAATCACCTTAAGTTTCTGCTCTATATCTAAGTTTTGGTAGCGAGAATCGACTTCGGGCCAATTCAAAAGATGAACACTTAACACCGAGCTATCCTCTTTTTCTTTAGGTAAATGCGCCCAGGCTTCTTCCGCAGTAAAGACCAAAATCGGAGCAGTAATTTTAATTAAGGTCTTTAGAATTTCATAAATGGTAGTCTGCGCTGCCCTTCTTTCTAAAGAATCTGCCTTAAAGGTATATAATCTTCCCTTAATCATATCTAAATAATTCATTGAAAGGTTGAGATTACAGAAATCATAAACTCCCTTATAGACTTTATAAAACTCAAAATTTTCATAAGCAGAAGTTACTTCTTTCTGTAATTTTATCAGCTGAGAAAGTATCCATTTATCTATCTTTTTAAGTTTATCGTAACTTATCTTATCCATATCCGGATTAAAATCAAACAGATTACTTAAGATAAATCTAAAGGTATTTCTTATCTTTCGATAGGCCTCCGCAAGTCGCGCGAGAATTTCTTTGGATATACGGATATCTTCATTATAGTCACTAGCGGCAACCCAGAGCCTTAATATCTCTGCGCCAAAGTCCTTAATAATCTCAAAAGGAGAAATTACATTCCCTAAAGACTTAGACATCTTCTGGCCTTTGCCATCTACGACAAAACCGTGGGTAAGCACTGCCTTAAATGGCGCTATACCATCAATACACAAAGAAGGAATAAGCGAGGACTGAAACCAACCGCGGTGCTGATCAGAGCCTTCCAGATATAAGGCACAGGGAAATTCTAATTCCCTTCTTCTTTTTAATACCGCTTGATGACTTACTCCTGAGTCAAACCAAACATCTAAAATATCTTGTCCCTTGGTGAAATTTTCTCCTTGACATTTTGGGCACTTAAGAGCCTTGGGTAAAAAGTCTTTGAGATCTCGCATAAACCAGCAATCTGTACCTTCACGAGCTGTAAATTTAGCAAAATTTTCTATTACCTGCGGTTCAAGGAACTCCTCATTACAATCATTACACCTCAAGGCAGGTATGGGAACCCCCCAATATCTCTGCCGTGAGAGACACCAATCCGGTCTTAATTTTACCATTGCCGAAATTCTTTCCCTACCCATTTGCGGAATCCACTGAATATCTTTTTTAATTACCTCAAGGAGCATGTCTCTTAAATTCTTGTGCTCTAAATTCAAAAACCACTGCTTTGTTGCCCGAAAGATGATGGGGTTTTTACAACGCCAGCAATGTGGATAGGAATGTTGAATTTCGGATTCAAAGAGCAATGCCCCTAATTTCTTCAGTTTTTCGATAATCAACTTATTTGCACGGTAGACATTTAATCCCTTAAACTCTCCCGCTGTAGAATCAAAATTACCTTTGGCATCTACAGGCATAATTATTTCTAATCTATATTTTAATCCCGTAAGATAGTCTTCGTTACCATGTCCCGGCGCAATATGCACCAATCCTGTACCTTCCTCTCGCGAAACATAATCTGCCAGAACCACTTTACCTTTGCGCAAACCAAAGGGGTGGGTATAAATCAAGCCTTCTAAATCCCTACCAGAAATTTCCTTTCGCAATGTATATTTTTCAATTGTCATTTTAGACAATACCTGCGGCAGTAAATCGGATGATACAATTAGATTACCTTTAGGGGTATTAATGTAGGCGTAAATCAAATCCGGATGTACGGCTACGGCAACATTAGCAATTAAGGTCCAGGGGGTAGTGGTCCAGATAACTAAAAAGGTATCCTTATCTATCTCTTTAGTCTCATCAAGTCTAAATTTAACATAGATAGAGGGTGAGGTATGATTTTCATATTCAACCTCCGCCTCCGCAAGCGCCGTCTCACAGACATAACACCAATTCACTGGTTTTAATCCGCGATAGATATAACCCTTTTTTACTAAATCACAAAATGACCTCAGAATACTTTCCTCATAATCGGCCATTAACGTAAGGTAGGGATTCTCCCAATCTCCAAATACACCTAGACGCTTAAATTCTTCCTTTTGAATAGAGACATATTTCATTGCATAATCATAGGCCTTTTTGCGAAATTCAAACTGAGAAATTGCGCCTTTGTTTATGCCCAATTCCTTAAAGAGCTGATGCTCTACCGGTAATCCATGGCAATCCCAACCGGGGACAAAATAACTATCAAAACCCTGCATGGTCTTAAATTTCACAACAATATCCTTTAAGGTTTTATTCAAGGCATGTCCGATATGAATATCACCATTGGCGTAAGGTGGACCATCGTGTAAAATATATTTTGGCCGACCTCTTGATTTTTGGCAGATAAGACGAAAAATATCTTTATTCTGCCATTCCTTTAAAATCTGGGGCTCTCTCTTCGGCAGATCCGCCTTCATAGGAAATTCTGTCTTTGGCAAATTTAAGCTAGATTTGTAATCAATCATATAATTTAACCTTCCTTAAAGATATTTACCGATAATAATCTCCAAATCCTCTTTTACCTTGGGAGGGATTAACTTTTTATCCGTAATAATTGCATATTTAAGTGCATCTTTACAAGCGCAGGTTCTTTCGGGCTTAATATTTTTTATTGCCTCTATCAAGATGCGCTGGGCATTTTTGATATTTTTTTGTAAATTGCCTATCACCATATCAATGCTTACCGAGGCATGACTCGGATGCCAACAGTCATAATCCGTAACTGCAGCTAGACTAGCATAACAGATTTCTGCCTCACGGCTTAATTTTGCTTCAGCAAGATTGGTCATGCCAATCACATCTATTCCCCATTGACGATAGAGATTTGATTCTGCCAAAGTCGAAAAGGCTGGGCCTTCCATATTGATATAGGTCTTACCTCTATGGACTCTAATATTTAAATTTTTTGCTGTCCTATACAAGACATCCGCAAGTTCACTACATACGGGATGGGAAAATTCAATATGGGCAACAATCCCATTTTCAAAAAATGTCATCTTTCGGCCAGAGTTAGTGCGGTCAACAAACTGCTCTACCACTACAAAATCTAATGGCCTTAGTTCTTCTTTAAGACTGCCGCAGGCAGTTACAGAAATAATTCGCTCTACGCCGAGTTTCTTCATGCCAAAAATATTAGCGCGATAATTGATTTCACTGGGTGAAATATAATGACCGACGCCATGACGGGGTAAAAAGACAACCTCTCTTGCCTCTAATTCACCGAGTACAAACTTATCCGAAGGACTACCAAAGGGTGTCTCTAATTCTATTTCTTTCTTTATCTTAATTCCTTCTATCTTATATAAACCACTCCCTCCAATTATTCCAATACGTGCCATTTTCTCTCCTTATCTTGCCAATTCTTCTGCCCTCTTTAATGCCGCCTGGGCTGCCTCCTCCCAACTGCCACCCTCATGCAAAATCTTTAATGCCGCCTCAGTTGTTCCCCCTTTAGAGGCAACCTGTTTTTTTAATGTCTGTGGTGAGAGTTGCGTTTTTTTAATTAAAGCAAGACTGCTCTTTAAGGTGTTAACCGCAAGGAACGTTGCCTCTTTAGAATTAAAACCCAATTTCCTGGCAGCACTTTCTAAGCGTCGGATAATCTCACGAGATGTATCTTCGGAAAGATTATTTGGATTAAGTGAATTGGTTTCTAAAAAGTCAAAAATATATCCTGGACCGCTTCCTGAGATTGCGGTAGCCGCATTCATCATCTTTTCCTCTATCACCGCAGTTGTCCCCAAACGAGAAAATAAACCTTTAGCCACTTTTAAGTCTTTATCTGTAGCAAATCTTCCTTTACAAAGACAACTTACAGATTCAGCGACTTTCACCCCGAGATTAGGCATAACACGGATAACCCGGATATCACCCAAGGCCCCCTCAATATAGGCGGTGCTAATTCCTGCGGCAATAGAAATTAAGAGTTTTTCTTTTATATAATTTTTAATTTCTCTTAAGACAACAGCAAAATCTTGGGGTTTGATAGCTAAGATTAGAATATCTACCTTATTTACTAAATCACAGTTGTTTTGGGCAACAGTTATGTCTTTTAATCTTTTAATTTTATTTTTGTCTTTATCAAAAACTATGATTTCGTAATCAAGTTCTCTAAGGCGATGGGCTATTGCCTGGCCCATATTGCCATAACCGATTATCCCAATGCGCATGGTTCGAAAATCGCCCTCCCTAATCTAATCATAGTTGCACCCTCTTCAATTGCCACCCAAAAATCCTCGGTCATGCCCATAGATAAAATCGTTAAATCGCAATTTAATCCTAGATGATAAATTCTATCCCGTAGGAGTCTTAATGCCTTAAAATAAGGTCGGGTTTTTGAAGGATCATCGACTCTAGGTGCGATAGTCATAAGACCTTTAATGCTAAGATTTTTAAGTCTGGGTAGTTCTTTGATAAATTCAATTACTTCATCCTCTCTTAAGCCAAACTTTGAACTCTCCCCGGAAGTATTAACTTCAACTAAGATATTCTGAATTTTATTAATTTTTGCTGCCTGTCTGTTAATCTCCTCTGCCAGATGTAGACTATCTACGGAATGAATTAGGTCAAATGTCTTAACCGCATCTTTTGTCTTATTTGTCTGTAGGTGGCCAACCATATGCCAGTTTATTTTCGGTAACCTATAACTTATATCTTGTAACTCATAATATTTTTTAAGTGCCTCTTGAACCCTGTTTTCCCCAATATCGGTTATGCCTGCGGAAATTACCTCTTTTATTTCTTGAGGTGACCTTCCCTTACTTACCGCGACAATAGTTATCTCCTTAGGATTACGCCTAAGTCTAACACAGGTATCTGAAATTTGTTCCTTAATTCTAAGAATATTATCCCTAATCACCCTTTAATACCTTAGACTAAAATTATACAACAGAATTTCATCGGGTCAATTAAAAGTATTCTTGATAGACTTCTTTAATTCTGTGGATGGCTTTAAGAAAGGGATTTTTGGGCAAAGTAACAACTTGAGAAATCAAAGGGTCTGTGCCTAAAACCTTAGAGATTATTCCTAGAGAAGTAAGATAACTTAAATACTTATGTCCAGAAAGAAGATCATCGCTATTTACCAAAGCCGCAAATTCCGATTCAAGGATACGACCTATTTTTACAGAAATACCTAGGGTATTCTCCAACATCTCCAGGAATCCCTCTAATTGAATAGTCCTTCCTGCAGTGATAAAATTATTTACCTTCGTAAGCTCTATTTTCTTCTCCAGTGCCATCTTTATCTTCTCGCATAAAGATTTAGCAGCTGCAGTAAAAACTGCACAAACTAATTTCTGTTTAATAGGTTTATAGAGGTCAGTTTTCTTAATTAGAATCTCTTTATCTTCCTTAATCTGATTTTCATCTCCTACTAACCCATACGTCCGTTTAATCTCTTCGGCTAAATCAAAGGAAATCCTTAAATTATCCGCAAGCGCCTGGGTTAAATTATCTCCACCCAGCGGCAAGATCTCAAGCTCTTTCAATCTACCATTTTCAAGTATAAGGATCTCGGTAATATCACTACCGATATCGCAAAATATATTTGTACCAACGTTCATCTCTTTATTAAATACAATTCTGCTGGTGGCAAGCCCGGAAAAAAACAAATTCTTCACTTCATATCCGGCCTGGTGTAGTACCCGTGAAATCGCCTCTACGAGCGAGACCTTAGCGCAAATTAAATATAACTCTACCCCCAGTCTATGGCTGTAGAGACCTAAAGGATTTAATATATTCTCACCGGAATCGATGGTATAATTTAAGGCTATCTCTTCAATTATTTCTTCTTCAAGACTCAAACCGAGTATCCGCGCTTCGTGGTTTACCCTATGAATATCCGAGATAGTAATGACTTTATTACCCCGCTCTGCCAAGGGAATAATGGCACGACTATGTTTAGTTAAAATATCCTGGCCGGAAAGACTGGCATAGACATATCTTATCCTTATGTTGGACTTTGCCGCTAAGTTCTTCAATACCCTGCCTACCACATCTACTAAAGCTACCGCATCCACTACTACGCCTTTTTTTATTGCTTTTGAGATTAAGGTTTCAAAAAATATTCTGCCTAAACGCTTTCCTTTAACCTTGGCCACTGCCGCAGA
>JAMWCK010000034.1 GCA_023819625.1 Candidatus Omnitrophota bacterium
GGCATTGCACAGGCACCAGCGAGCGATGCGGGTGTAGTTCAATGGCAGAACAACAGCCTTCCAAGCTGTATATGACGGTTCGATTCCGTTCACCCGCTTTAGAAAAATAATGGAAAAAGAGTTTTTAAAACCAATTTTTATTGATGCCTTTGATTTGGATGACGCCTGGTTTCAGTGTTTAAGTGAAATTCTAGAAAAGGGCCATATCTATACCGTCACCCGGGGAAGTTACGAAGGACAGAGACGTCTAGAGTTTGATTTTATTACTCTGCGGGTAAGGAAACCCAGTCATCAGATTATACCCATAATTCCTGAAGGGATGAATATCCCTGCACCCACGGATATGGAGTATATCCAGAGTTACTTGAGTTATCTTTTAACCGCTAGCAAAACCGAGACTGAAGATTATACTTATGGGGAACGGTTGGTTGAACCAAAGGTAAAGGTAAAGGAAAGTCATAACGGTAAAGAGATGTTCAAGGAAATGCCCCTAAATGTAAATCAGATAGAAGAGGTAATTAAAATTTACAAAGAGAAGGGATTTGGCACTAACCAGGCAATTATGGAGATTGGTATGCCCTCGGATATAAAATTAACCGACCCGCCATGCTTAAGATTAATTGATACGCGGGTGCGTTACGGAAAATTGCATTTTATTTTATACTTTCGCTCCTGGGATCTCTGGGGTGGTTTTCCTTCAAATCTTGCGGGCCTGGAATTGGTAAAGCAATTTATTGCCCAGGAGATCGGTGTAGAAGATGGAGAGATTATCGCAGTAAGTAAAGGGCTACATCTCTACGAATATTCCTGGGAATTAGCTAAGATCAGAACAAATAAGCAAAACCTTCTGATAAGATGAAACAAATATATCAAGGCCCAGAACGTCGGCAGTTTATTAGATTAGATTATGTTTCACCGCTTAATTATAAGGTATGTAAGAAAGAAACCATCTCCAAACTCCTTGAAGGTTATACAACAAATATCAGTCAGGCAGGTTTATTGTGCAGTATAAAAGATAGGGTCTCTAAAAATGATATACTCTGGCTCTCCTTCGACCGCTCTACTTTGGAAATATGCCAAGAATTAGAAAAGAGAAGCCTGATTTATCAAAACGGAGTTATCGGTAAGGTGGTAAGGGTAGAACGCAAGAAAAACAATACTTACGCTGTAGGAGTTCAATTTATTACGCGCGAAGAAAAGAATCTGACGCATATCTATCCTAAAATTTACTTTTTAGAGAAAAAGTTGCAAGATGAAAAGACCTGAGATTGCGATTTTAGGTGATGGTGGTTGGGGGACAACACTGGCAATTTTATTAGCGCGCAAAGGTTTTCAGGTTAGTCTCTGGGGTGCATTTAGAGATTATGTTAGATATCTAAACAAAAAAAGGATAAATACAAAATTTCTTCCGGGAATAAAGATACCACGGAATATAGAGATTACCGATAATCTCGAATGGGCACTGGCGCAAAAAGAAATAGTTGTCTTGGCTATTCCTGCCCAGTACTTGCGTAATATCTTAAAAAGGGTAAAAAAATGTAATGGCTATCAAAAGGCAATTTATCTTAGTGCAAGCAAGGGAATAGAACTGGGTACGCTTAGGCGTATGTCAGAGGTAGTTTATGATGAGTTGGGTAAGGTAAAATTGGCGGTTCTCTCCGGACCGACAATTGCCCATGAAGTAGCCATAGGTATCCCTACTGCATGTGTAATTGCTACAAAAGATAAAAAAATCGGCCAGTGGTTACAAGAGATTTTTATGGGTGAGCACTTGCGGATTTATACCAATGATGATATCGTTGGAGTGGAGCTAGGAGGGAGTCTAAAAAATGTAATTGCCATCGCCTGCGGAATTTCTGATGGTTTGGGTTTTGGCACCAATACCAAGGCCGCGCTTTTAGCCCGCGGATTGGCAGAGATATCGCGTTTGGGAGAGGCAATGGGGGCAAAACCTTCAACTTTTAGCGGGATAAGTGGATTAGGGGATTTAGTCACTACCTGTATTAGTCCTTATAGCCGCAACCGCTTTGTGGGAGAACAAATTGGAAGGGGAAAAGCCTTAAAAGAGATAATCGCCCATATGGAGATGGTTGCTGAAGGCATATCTACTACCAAATCTGCCTACGGCTTAAGTCGAAAATACAAGGTGGATATGCCGATTACCAAAGAGGTTTATTGTGTTCTCTATAGAAATAAATCTCCTTTTAAGGCAGTGCGTGATTTAATGACGAGGGCGAGAAAATGTGAGTAAGATAATCGGGGGTTGGCGCAGTTTGGCTAGCGCGCTTGAATGGGGTTCAAGAGGTCGAGAGTTCAAGTCTCTCACCCCCGATGTTTTAAAAATCAAGGAGGCGGTTAAATGGCGTATACCGGACCGGAAAGAAGAAAACACCCGCGTATCGATGCTCGTTTTATTGTCTCTTATCGCATCTTTGATGAAAATGATAATATCGACATCTCGCAGACAAAGAACCTAAGTTTAGGGGGGATGCTTTTGACTACCAACCGGAAGTTTGAAGAAGGCACAAAACTGGCACTGGAGATAAGACTACCCTTTGATCCCAATCCGATAATGTTGATGGCAAAGGTAGTAGAGTCAAAGGAAATCACAAAGAATTTAATTTATGATACACGGTTAGAATTTTTGGCGGTAGATGAAAGACACAGAGATGTAATTGTCCAGACTGTAGAATTTTATTTAAGAAAGGAACAAAAGGGATAAATTTCGTCTTTATTAAAATAGGATTAAAAAATAGGATTAACATAAATGGGAGGAAGATAGCGTGAAAAAGATTAATCTTGGTCTAATTGGTTTTGGTCATGTCGGTTCAGGGGTAGTAAAAATCTTACGCGATAAGAAATCTTTTTTAACTAAGAAATTGGGGGTTCAGATCCGGGTTAAAAAAATCTGTGACAAAGATATCGCTTCTAAAAGAAACGTCAGTGTGGGAAAAGGTATTTTGACCAGGAATCCACAAGAAATACTTAAAGACCCTCAGATAGATATTGTGGTGGAACTAATTGGCGGGATACATCCGGCAAAGGAGTATATCCTTGAGGCATTAAAGAAAGGAAAACATGTCGTTACCGCCAATAAAGCACTTTTGAGCGAGGCAGGAAGGGAGTTATTTGCTTTCGCCCAGGATATGGGAAAATCTATTTATTTTGAGGCATCGGTGGGCGCAGGCATACCGATTATCAAATCTCTGCGCGAGGGATTGGTGGCAAATAAATTTAACGCCATATTTGGGATTGTAAATGGGACTTCTAATTTTATCTTGTCGCAGATGTCTAAACAACAGATTACCTTTTCTTGTGCCTTAAGAGAGGCAAAGGCAAGGGGATTTGCCGAAAGAAACCCTATTCTGGATATTGCCGGCATAGATTCAGCGCATAAATTAATTTTGCTTACATATTTATGTTTTGGCAGATTTGTGGACCTAAGAGATGTATTTGTGGAAGGAATTACGGAGATCTCTTTAGCCGATGTCAATTATGCCAAGGAATTAGGATTAGAGATAAAATTATTAGCCATCGCCAAGAAAGAGGATAATGAGCTGGAGGTAAGGGTTCACCCCACGCTTATTCCGAATAACCATCTTTTGGCTTCAGTGGGAGGAGTAGATAACGCACTCTATGTTTCTTCAGATTTAGCGGGTAACCTTTTGTTTTATGGTCCAGGTGCAGGTCAGATGCCTGCTGCCTCGGCAGTGGTAGCGGACTTAGTAGATTTGACTCAGGATATCAGGGCAGGACTCTTTCGTCCCACCTTAAATATAGTTGAGGATAAATCAATAAAGAGATTGCGCAAGATAGATGAAATAGAAAGTAGATATTATATTCGCTTTATGGCCAAGGATCTACCCGGGGTATTAGCAAAGATTTCTGGAGTTTTAGCCAGATTTGGAATTAGCATCGCCTCAGTTACGCAAAAGGAAAGGAGATTTGCGCGGGTTGTGCCCATTGTTATGATTATTCATGAAGCAAAAGAAAAGAATTTACGTTTAGCCTTAGAGGTAATTGACCGTCTAGAGGTAATAAAACAGAAATCTGTAGCCATAAGGATGGAGGAGGTCTATTGAAAATCATAAATTATAAAGGAGTGATAGACAGATATAAAAAATACCTTCCCATAACCGAGAGAACTCCCGTTATCAGTTTAAACGAAGGTAATACCCCTTTAATTTACGCTAGTTACTTAAGTAAATTGATGGGTAGGGGATTTGCGGTTTATCTAAAATACGAAGGATTAAATCCCACGGGTTCCTTTAAGGATAGAGGAATGACTGTAGCGATTTCTAAAGCCTTAGAGGAGGGGTCAAAAGTAGTGATGTGCGCTTCAACCGGGAACACCTCTGCTTCGGCTGCTGCCTATGCGGCCAAAGCCGGTCTTAAATGCGTGGTACTTATTCCTAAGGGTGCGATTGCCTTGGGAAAATTAAGTCAGGCACTAATTCATGGGGCTTTAGTTTTAGCGGTGGAGGGAAATTTTGATACAGCACTTAATCTAGTAAGAGAGATTACTCGGCAATACCCCATCACCCTGGTAAATTCTTTAAATCCTTATCGTATCGAAGGTCAGAAGACGGCGAGTTTTGAAATCTGTGACGTTTTGGGCAATGCCCCGGATTTTCAGATAATACCGGTGGGAAATGCCGGCAATATCACTTCCTACTGGAAAGGATACAAGGAATATAAAGAATTAGGTAAAATAAAAAGATTGCCAAAGATGCTGGGTTTTCAAGCGGAAGGAGCAGCACCGATTGTGAAGGGTCATCCGATAAAAACCCCCAAGACTATTGCTACGGCGATTCGTATTGGTAATCCGGCAAGTTGGCAGCAGGCAGAGAGAGCGCGTGATGAGTCGGGTGGCTTAATTGATACGGTTACCGATAGAGAAATTCTTTCTGCCTATAAATTATTAGCGGCAAAAGAAGGTTTATTTGTTGAGCCTGCGTCCGCGGCTTCAGTTGCGGGATTATTAAAATTATCCCGATGTGGTTATTTTAGAAAATCACACAACACACAACACACAATACACAATAAGAAAATTGTCTGCATCTTAACCGGTCATGGCTTAAAAGACCCTGAGCGTACGATAAAGACGATTAAATCGCCAAAGGTCATTAAGCCAAATATCAAGGCAATCTTAAAAGAAATTGGCGATTAGAGATAAAAAGATATTAATCACTGCTGGGCCCACCTGGGTTCCTATAGATAAGGTTAGGGTAATCAGTAATATCGCCACCGGTGAGACGGGGATTCTTTTGGCTAGACAATTACAGCGCCGCGGGGGAAAGGTAACCTTATTTTTAGGTCCGGTTAACCTCTGCCGAATACCTAAAAAAATAAGATTAATCCGTTTTAAGTTCTTTGACGAATTAAAAAATAAAATCATTCAGGAGTTAAGGTCGCATCGATACGACGTAATTATCCATAATGCTGCAGTTTCTGATTTTGCGCCCTTGCCGTATCGGGATAAGATTGCTTCAAAAAAGGAATTTAGCCTAAGACTAAGACCTCTACCCAAGATAATTACCTATATTCGGCGTCTTGCTCCACAGGCAAAATTGATTATGTTTAAATTAGAGTCAGGTATTTCGCAAAACGTTTTGATAAAAAGGGCAAAACAGGCAAAAGACAAAGCCAATGCAGATTTGATAATCGCAAATATCTTAAATCCTTATCGCGCCCTTATAGTTAATAGAGAAAATAAGGTTATTCTGGTAAGAAGTAAAAACGAGTTAATAAATAGACTCACAAAACTCATATAACTTATAAAATAACTTTGCGATGAAATATATCCTTTTGGTTGGTGATGGGATGAGTGATTACCCGCTTAAGGAATTAGGTGGACGCACGCCTTTAGAGGTAGCGCGCACCCCTAATATGGACCTTATTGCCCAATCCGGAAGACTAGGGCAGGTTAAAACCATTCCCAAAATGGTTCAGCCGGGTTCGGATGTTGCCAATATTACCATCTTAGGTTATAATCCTGAGGTTTATTATACCGGAAGAGGGCCCCTGGAGGCAGCAAATTTAGGTTTAAAATTAGAGGATAAAGATGTTGCCTTTCGCTGTAATTTAGTTACAGTCTCTGGGGATATCCTGGTAGATTATAGTGCCGGACACATCAGTTCTAAAGAGGCAGCACAGTTGATAAAATTTATTAACGAGAAAATTGGCACAGAGCAGTTTAAGTTTTATTCTGGCGTAAGTTATCGAAATCTGATGTTAGCTAAAATGGGTACAGAGGCGCATCTTGAGGAATTAAAATGTCAGCCGCCACATGATATAATCGGCCAGAACATTCAGAAGAATTTACCCCAGGGCAAAAATGCCTCCGTGTTAATAGACCTGATGCAAGCATCACGTAAGTTATTAGAAAATCACGAAATAAATCTAGTCAGAGTTGATTTGAAAGAGAATCCCGCAAATATGATTTGGCTCTGGGGTCAAGGGGAAAAACCAAACATGCCCCGATTTCAAGATAAATATGGGGTTTCAGGTAGTGTTATCTCAGCGGTAGATTTAATTAAAGGCCTGGGTAAAATTTTAGGGCTAGAGGTAATTGATGTTTACGGTGCAACCGGCTATTATGATACAAATTATAAAGGTAAGGCTGAGGCGGCGCTTGCGGCATTAGAAAAAAAGGATTTTGTCTTTGTGCATGTGGAGGCGCCGGATGAGGCCGGACATAATGGAGATTTAAGAGAAAAAATCACCGCTATTGAACGCTTCGACCAGTTAGTGGTAGGTGAGATATTAAATGCCTTTAAAAAAAGCAGAGATTTCCGTATTCTGGTTTTGCCTGACCATGCCACGCCCATTGCGGTAAGAACCCATACCGCGGATGCGGTGCCTTTTGGGATAATGGGTAAGGATATTATTGCGGAAAATTTTAGTGGTTATAATGAAAATGAGGCAGCAAGGTCAAGCCTTTATTTTGAGAGAGGTTATGAATTGATGGATTATTTTATTAAAGGGGATATTAAGAGATAGCAAGGGAATGGATTCTTTAATTATCGTAATTATCAGCGGGATATTATTCTTTTGGGCATATAGATTTTATGCCCACAAACTCCAGCAACTTTGGCAGATTGATCCAAAAAGAGCCACGCCGGCATTCTCTAAATACGATAGTGTAGATTATGTTCCGGCTAAAAACTGGTTAGTTTTATTTGGACATCACTTTGCCTCTATTGCTGGAGCAGGGCCGATTATCGGACCGGTGATTGCCGTGATGCGCTGGGGTTGGCTTCCGGCGCTACTTTGGGTTATCTTCGGCACAATTTTTATCGGGGGGGTTCATGACTTCGGTTCGCTTATTACTTCAGTTAGAGAAGGCGGTTCAACTGTTGCCGAAATTGCTCAGAGATCAATTTCCCGAAGGGCAAAAATTATCTTTTCCTTATTTGTCTGGCTAGCATTGATTTTGGTAATTGCGGTTTTTGCCTATCTTTGCGCGGAGACCTTTGTTAAAGAACCAAAGATTGTCCTGCCCTCATTAGGGCTCATTCCTGTGGCAATACTTTTGGGTTATCTTTTGTATATTCTAAGGCTAAATTCTATCCTTGCTACCCTTTTAGGTTTGGTATTGCTAGTTGGACTTATATTTTTAGGAAATGCCTTTCCGCTAAAAAGTAACTTAATGTTATGGTTAATTCTTTTATTCATCTATTCCTATTTTGCCTCGGTGCTTCCGGTAAATATACTTTTACAACCGCGGGATTATCTGTGTAGTTTTCTTTTATTCTTTGGTGTAGGCGCAGGTTATCTTGGTTTATTATTATCGCGACCTAAACTGGTTAGCCCTCCTTTTATAAAGTTTGCTCGTTCTGATGGGTATCTTTGGCCGGTTTTATTTGTGACGATTGCCTGTGGGGCGATTTCCGGTTTTCATGCCCTTATCGCCAGTGGAACAACTTCTAAACAACTTCCTAATGAACGTTTTGCCAAAAGAATTGGTTATGGGGGGATGGTGGCAGAGGGATTGGTTGCAATCTTGGCGATAATCTCTGCGGGTATTTTGTTTAGTTCGGATATTTCTACTCCCATAGCGATATTTGGCCAAGGTTACAATATAATCGTTCAGCGTATTTTTGGTAATTACGGCGCAATTATTGCCATCACGATATTAAATGCGTTTATTCTTACTACCTTAGATACCGCCACCCGTATTGCCCGCTACCTTACCGAGGAGTTATTTAGGATAAAGAGCCGTTATCTCTCTACGCTGATAATTGTTATCCTAAGTAGTCTTTTAGCCACGGGCGGTAGATGGCAGAAAATCTGGCCGGCATTTGGTGCCTCAAATCAATTAGTTGCAGCTTTGGCCTTATTTGTTTTAAGCTGCTGGCTATTATCTAAAAATAATACGACAAGATTTACCTTATTACCAGCATTTTTTATGCTTATTACGACCGTGGGGGCACTGGTGTTCCAGGGGGTAAGATATTTTAGGGATAAAGATATTTTGTTATTTCTTGTCGTTATATTTTTAATCCTTTTGGCGGGGTTTATGGTTTATGAAGTAATCTCTAAAATATTTATTAAACGCGCAAGATATGTCTAAAGGTCTAATTGTTCAGAAATTCGGTGGTTCTTCGGTTGCGGATGTCAAGCGTATTCAAAATGTTGCCCAGAGGGTAATAAGTTACCGCAAGAAGGGATACGATTTAGTGGTGGTGGTTTCGGCATTAGGCGATACAACTGATGAGTTGATTTCCTTAGCCAATAAGATTAATCCCCATCCTTCAGAGCGCGAAATGGATATGTTGCTTTCTACGGGTGAGCAGATTTCTGTTGCCCTTTTGGCAATGGCGATTCATAAGTTAGGTTACAAGGCAATATCTTTTACCGGTGCACAAGTAGGAATTATTACTGATACGAGTCATACGCGGGCGCGTATTATTAAGATTAATACCGATAAGATAAAGGAGGAGTTGAAAAAAGGTAAAATTGTGATTGTTGCCGGCTTTCAGGGAATAACCCTAAATCAGGATATTACTACCTTAGGTCGGGGTGGTTCAGACTTAACTGCGGTGGCACTAGCGAAAGAACTGGATGCACAGATTTGCCAGATCTATACTGATGTAGAGGGTATTTATACCACTGACCCCCGTATTGAACCAAAGGCGAGAAAACTAAAAAGCATAACTTATGATGAGATGCTAGAGATGGCTTCATTGGGTGCACAGGTAATGCAGGCAAGATCCATTGAGGTAGCGAAAAAATTTGATGTAAATATTGAGGTGCGTTCATCCTTCTCGCAAAAACGTGGCACAATGATTACTAAGGAGGCAAAGATAATGGAAGAGGTAGTAGTAAGAGGTGTGACTCTAAGTAAAAACGAGGCCAAGATTACGATCTGTGATGTTCCTGACCGACCGGGTATTGCCGCAAAGATATTTAAAGAATTATCCGGCGGAGGGATTAATGTGGATATGATTGTCCAGAATGTCAGCCATACACGTAAAACCGATATCTCTTTTACGGTAAATAAAAACGATGTTGATAAGACGATGCCCATTGTACGACAGACAAGTAAGATGATCGGTGCAGGAGAAGTTTTAGAGGATTCCGATATTGCCCGTGTCTCTATTGTTGGGGTGGGAATGAAGTCTCATCCGGGAGTAGCGGCAAAGATGTTTGAGGCATTAGCAAAAGAGAAAATTAATATTGAGATGATTTCTACTTCTGATATTAGCATCTCCTGTATTATCAAAAAGAAGTTTGCGGAAACCGCAGTCAGGGCAATACATGAAAAATTCGGTTTAGGAAAATAAAAATAGGCACACCCTTGAGGTCAATCGGCAGGGTGTCCCCCCAGATATTAGGGTTATTACATTATGAACAGTAAGCGGTTAACGCTAAACGCAACGTGAAACGCAACGTGTCAATAAAGGAGTAAAAATGGCGAAAGTTAAGTTATACGATACGACACTCCGCGATGGTGCGCAAGGAGAGGGCATTTCTTATTCGGTAATGGATAAGATACGCATCAGCGAAGA
>JAMWCK010000035.1 GCA_023819625.1 Candidatus Omnitrophota bacterium
AAAAGAAAATGGAAAATGATTTTGCTTTCATTATTTGTCCGAAGACGATTAAGGAATTAAGAATAATTTGGCCACCGGCCAAATTCCTTCCAGCGTTTTTTATTGATCTTCGTTTTAAGACCGCGCCTATTTTTAAGATTGCCTCTAACTTAAAAATTTTATTTTCGCAAGGAAGGAAAATTCAAGGTGATATTTTTATTTGTCCTTTATGGAATGAATCAACGCTACCTATTGAAAAATCCTGGCTTGAAGAAAATTTAAGGGTAGGGATTCTGGGCTGTGATGATAGTCTTCCAATTTTACCCCGTATAAAAACTGCGGTCAGTAACGGCAATACCTTTACTGCCTGGTCAATATTTGAAGCAATATACCGTATAGCGAAGACAAAAAAAATAGACCTAAAAAAATCTATCCTTGCCATCATTGATGCCCACACTACAATAGGAAGACTCCTGGCAAAAAAAATATCCAGCTCTGTATCAAAAATCATTCTTCAGGGTAATCCGAATATTCTTGAACAACTAAAGCAAGATATTTTGACTCTTGATTCTATCGAAGTAGCCATAAGTTTAGATATCCATAATACGCTTAAAGACGCAGATATTGTGATTAATGCCAATAAGACTCCAGAATTAATATTTAAGCGCATAGATGAATTCAAGCCCCAAAGTATACTTTGTTATTTTTCTGGTTTATGTAATCATGTTAAGAAGCTAAGTCCACATAACAACATTACAATAATTGAAGCGGGATTAATTAAGTTACCGCAGCCGGTCAACTTGGGAATAAACTTAAAGTTATCCAAAGATATTATCCCTGCCTCTTTGGCTGAGGTTTTACTTTTGGCCTTAGAGAGAAAATTTATCAGCTATTCTTTTGGGGAGAATATCAATCCGGATAAAATGGAAGAAATTGCCAATATCGCTACTCGCTATGGCTTTGAGGTCTGGTTACCTGAGGCGCAGATATTATAAAATTGTTGTACTGGGTATTTAGGGTAATAGTTATATTAGTCTTAAAATTATTTTTTCGCTTTGAGGTTGAGGGCCTGGAGAATCTACCCAAAAAAACGAATTTTATTGTGGTGGCAAACCATACGAGTTTCTTAGACCCGGCAATTATCGGCGCGGCTATCCCGCAAAAAATCTATTGGGTAACCCTACGCAATATTTATCGTCTAACATGGCTGCGTTGGCTTATGAGCATCACCGAGGCCATGCCTACAGGTAGTGCTGCAGAAAGACTGGTTTATCTTTTGAACCGAAATAAAAACGTAGGTTTATTTCCTGAAGGCCGCCGTAGTTTTGACGGAAAACTAGGAGATTTTAGGAGGGGTGCGGCGCTTTTGGCAATTAAAACCGGAAGACCAATCGTGCCTTGCGCAATTTTAGGTGCCTATACGGCACTTCCCCGAACGAGAAAATTCCCCAGGTTATTTGTGCCTATAAAACTAAAAATCGGCCAACCCCGTTATCTTCTTCGTGAATTTGAAGAGGTGATTGATGATATCTACCTACAGGAAGGTATTTTTAAAATCAGAAATACAATAAAGGAGATGCTTGATGCCGGATAATAACTTAACGCAAATCAGAATTTCCCGTGTCATCCCTGCTCCAAAATGGCGCATTCTTCGCCTGCTTACCCGTGTCTGGGAATTTCCCAATTATATTCCGAGTGTGAAAGAGGCATCAGTGGTCAAAAGAAAGGGTAACTATATTATCACTAAATGGCAGATTCAGGTAGATAACATTCCGATAATGTGGACAGAGGAGGAGATTATTGATTTTAACCATAATGCTATTTATTTTCGCGCCATTGAAGGCGACTTAAGTGAATTTTATGGTGAATGGAATTTTAATCTCCATCCTGAAGGAACGGAAGTGGCTGTAAATGTAAATCTAAAAGTAGATATCCCTGCAATACAGACCTTTGCTCAAGACTATGTAAGAAAGATGGTGACAAAAAATTTTGAAATTATCCTAAATGCGCTGGAAAGCCGTTTGGTCTCGGTAAAATACACCCGGTACAAACAGGGCTGGCCAGAAAAAATTGCCGGTTTCGGTATTGTTGGCCATCTCTATAATTTTAACCATTTAGAAAGATGCCTTAAGATGCTCAATCCGAATTTTAAAATGCCTTCCCGCGAATTTATCGGTCGACTTTTTCACATTACGCCTTCCTTCAAGTTATATGATATCTTAAATTTCAAATCTAAAACCGGCCAAACAGTCAATGGTTGTTTTATTGTCGCTACCTTTATTCCTGATATGATAGAAAAGGATATCTGGTCGGTTTTTTCTAAGGTAGTGCGTGCCTGTAAGATTGCCGAGAAATATGGTGTAGGCATTGTCACTCTCGGAGGGTTTACTTCCATTGTTGCCGAGCGTATCGGCCAAGAGATCTCTTCTGAGGTAGATGTACCCGTGACTACCGGAAATACCTTTACTGCCGCAATGGCTATTGATGGTGTGCTTAAAGGTGCAGAACTTTTAGGTAAGGATATCAGTACTGCCAAGGTAACCATTATCGGCGGTACGGGTGATATCGGTAGCGCCTGCGCCCGTGTTTTAACCGATAAGGCAAAACAAATAACTATAACCGGCAGAACTAAAACCAATCTTAAACGTATGTACAAGCAGTTAAGCGCAAGACGTAAAGCCAAAATCATTGCTACTACCAACAACGAAGCGGCGGTAAGAGATGCGGATATTGTTATTGCCGCTGCTGCAGTGAGTTCTTCAATTCTAAAGATTGACTGGTTTAAGCCCGGGGCAATTATTTGCGATGTGGGCTATCCGAAGAATATCTCACATACGCCTACCTCACGTAAGGATATCCTTATTTTTTCCGGCGGCTTAGCCAAATCTCCTACACCATTTTTGCTTCCTATTGATACAGGGTTGCCCGATCCCAATGTCGTCTATGGCTGTTTTGCCGAAGCAATTATCCTTGCCCTGGAGCGACGTTATGAGAATTTCAGTTTTGGCAGAGGCAATATCACACCGGCAAAAATAGAAGAGATCAGGCAATTAGGTCTAAAACACGGCTTTGCGGTTGCGGATTTTTATTGGGGAGATAAGTTGGTGGATGAGACAGTAATAGGCGAGATAAAGGATAGGTTATCAGTTAAAGTCGCAAAGTAAATTTGGTGAATAAAAATATTTTTATTACCGGTGCCACAGGATTTATCGGTAGAAAATTAGCGCTTAATTTAGTTCAAGATGATAAAGTTAGTGCGCTCGTGCGACCACAATCTCAAGATAAAATCGGTAAACTTAAAGAAGCAGGGGTAGAGATAATAATAGGGGATTTGCTGAATATCAATTCCTACCTAGATAAACTAAAAGATATAGATTACGTTTTTCATTTAGCCGCACTCTTTAGATTAGAAGCGCCGAAAAAAGAATTGTATCAATATAATGTGTTGGGAACAAGGATGTTATTGGAGGCTTGCGTAGGAAAAGGGATTAAACGCATCATTTATTTTAGTACTGCCTATATTGCCGGCAATAGAGAAGGAGAATCTATCAAAGAAGAGGAACCCTATCCGAAAAAATTTAAGAATTGGTATGAATGGTCTAAGGCAGAAGCAGAGAAGATTGTATGGGATTATCGTAAACAATATAATCTACCGGTGGTGATTGTCAGACCGGTAATTGTTTATGGTCCGGAGAGTTTTTACGGCTTCTATAACGCCCTTAAGATCATTAGTGAAGGAAGGCTCTGGGTGTATCCTGGAGACGGCAAGAACAAGGTTCATCTTGTGCATGTAGAGGATGTAGTGGGTGCGGTGATATACCTGGCGTATTTAGAAAATATTACGGATAGCGTTTATCATATTTGTGGCGATTCTGCACTTACTTCTGCAGAATTAATAAGATTTATTTGCCATGAGGTAGGAGTGGGATTACCCAAGATGCATTTACACCGAGGAGCAATTAAGTTTGCCAGTAAAACATTGTTTGGGAAAATATTTTTTAAGGATATCTCCCCGCAACTACTAGATTATTTTCTTTATCATCAGAGCTATGCCAATGATAAAATAAAGACTAGCGGTTATTTGTTTAGGTATTCAAGTCCTCTTGAAGGCATAAGGTCAGTGATTAAGTGGTATCGCAAAAATGGCTACCTTAAGAATGCGTAAATATGAACTTCTTGAAAGTTATGCTATTCTTCCGCCTTTTATATACACCAAGATGAAATAACAAAAGATGCAAGGGGCTACTGAAATAAGAATACCCTGGTATAGTATATCAAATTTTTTAATTATGGTAACTAGCCTGAGTATGTCGGTGTTTGTTTTTATCAAAGGACCTAAGACGAAAGCAAATAAAATATGGGTTATTTTGACCTTTTGTGTTGCTCTTTACGGATTCGGTGCCTATATGGCTTCTATTTCTGAAGATATGCCAGCTGCATTTTTCTGGTGGCAGGTTGCACACATCGGAGTGATTCTTATCCCCGTATTGTTTATGCATTTTGTCAGTGCATTTTTAGACATTAGACGTTATTCGTTAATCAGGCTCAAAATTCCTTACGTTATGAGTTTTGTGTTTTTGATATTAAATATTTTTAGAAGAGATCTATTTCTAGTTCGTATGAATTTATTTTTTGAAGATTCGAAGTTATTTAAACCAAGTTACTGGAGTTATCCTGGAAGTGTGTGGTATTATTTCTTTATCATCTTTTTTTTCCTAGGATTGGCTATGATTTGGGCTCATATAGATTTATTTAGAGGATATAGAAAAGCCACGGGACTTACGCGTTATCAGCTTAAATATTTTTTCCCTGCTTCGCTACTTGCTTTTATTGGAGGCGCAACTTCATTTTTACCTTGCTTTAATATAGAAATCTACCCTGTTTTCAATATAACTGTTGCTTTTTATCCTCTAATTATGGGCTATGCAATTGTGAAATACCGTCTCATGGATATCAGGGTGGCGATTACCCGAACCGGTATATTTGTGGTAGTTTATACTCTGGTTTTAGGAATTCCTTTTAGTGTATCTTTTTTTGGCAGGCGTTGGTTAATGGTAAATTTCGGACAGAACTGGGGTTTTCCTCCCCTTATTCTTCTGACCATTCTTGCAAGTATCGGTCCATTTCTCTATATATATTTCCAAAGACGGGCAGAGACCATAATCCTTCGCAAACAGCGTGCCTACCAGGAGACCTTAAAACAGGCAGCCAGAGAATTATCCCGCATCCATAACTTAAAGAAACTCCTAAATCTTATTACCCACATTGTTACCAAGACTGTAGGGATTACCCATGCGGCAATATATTTGTTAGAAGAAGAATCTCAGGATTTTGTTCTCAAAGCGACGCGAAATAAAAAAAATAAAACTCTACCAATGCTTATTAATAAAGAATCTCTGTTGATTGAATGGTTAAAAAACCATAGAGAAATACTGGTTTATGAGGAAATACACCGAAAGGCATATGAGGGTTCTGTTGTTGTACTTAAAGAATTAGACAACCAGATGAAATCACTGGATGCAAGTATCATTGTCCCGGGATTTATTAAAGAGAAACTTCTGGGGTTTCTTATCTTAGGCGATAAGCGCTTAGGAGAATTCTATACACCCCAGGATTTAGATACCCTTTCCGTAATTGCTAATCAGGCAGCCTTGGCAATTGAAAATGCTACCCTTTATGAAAATATGGAAGAAGAGGTAAAGCAACGCACAGAGGAATTGATAGAAACGCAAAGACAACTTGTACAGGCAGAGAAATTGGCAACCGTGGGTACTTTGGCAGGCGGGGTGGCGCATGAAATCAATAATCCCCTAACCGCGGTTTTAACCAATGTACAGATGCTTTTAGCGGATAGCGCTAAATTAGATACAGAGACAAAGGAATCGCTAGAGTTAATAGAAGAGGCAACCAAGCGCTGTCGCATGATTGTGCAGAAATTGATGACCTATGCCAAGAAGCCACTTGAGACGGCTATTATTACCGAAATAAATCTTTTAGAGGTTGTAGAAAAGGTAGTCGATTTTCTTAGATATCAATTCTTACAGGATAATGTTAAGATAGACATTCAGGCAAAAGAAAAAAAATATCGCGTTAAGGCAAATTTCAACGAGATGGAGCAGGTAGTAACAAATCTTTTACTTAATGCCCGCGATGCAATCAAGCAGATAAAAAAACAAGGCCAGATTAATATATCCTTACATAAAACTGATACGGAAGTAAGCTTAGAGGTCAAAGATGATGGCTGTGGCATCTCCAAAGAGATAATCTCTAAAATCTTTGACCCATTTTTCACTACCAAAGACGTGGGTAAAGGCACGGGTCTGGGACTTTCTATTTGTCATTCTATTGTAGAAAAATATAAGGGAGTAATTGCTGTCCAATCCGAGCCGACTAAAGGTTCAACATTTGTAGTGCAACTGCCTGGGGTTGAAAGCAACAAATAAAAGGATAAGTTTATGGCCAAGAATATTCTGGTTATTGATGATGACGGCATGGTAACGAAAAGCCTTTGTCGACTACTGGAAAAATCAGGATTTTCCACGGAGACCTCGGAAAATGGTGTTGATGCTATAGAATTGATAAAAAATACCCATATTGACATGATTATTGCGGATATAAGATTGCCTGGAATAAATGGCGTGGAGACCGTCAAAAAGATAAAGGAAATCATAAAGGGCAAACACAAACATGATGTACCCGTAATATTCATTACCGGCTATAGTGATGCGCAGATCAATGCCGAGGCGCAGACAATGGGCGATTTAATCCTCAAACCATTTGATAATCAAAAAATTTTAGAAAAGATAAATAGTTATATTTAATTAATTATGTCGTCTAAACGTATAATCCTAATGTATATTTCGGAAATCTCCGGGCATCACAGTGCCACATTGGCGATTGAAAAGGCCATAAAGATGATCCGACCCAAAACAGAAATTTTAAACATCAATGCCTTTAATTATACTAATCCGATTTCGGAAAAAATCGTCAACCGCATTTATATGACAGTAATCAAAAAGACACCGCGAATCTGGGAGTATCTTTATGATAATCCCCAGGTCGCAAAAAAAATTGAAAATCTTAAAAAAACCGTACATCGCTTTAATTCTCCCAAGCTTAGACGACTCTTTGAGCAGTTTAAGCCGGATGCGGTGGTTTGCACCCAGGCCTTTCCCTGTGGAATGGTGGCGGATTATAAAAAAGAATTTAATTCTAAACTTCCCTTGGTTGCCGTGCTTACTGATTACATCCCGCATTCCTATTGGATTTATGATGCGGTAGATTATTATATTGCGCCTTCACAAGAGGTGGCAAGCCGTATGATGGCAAAAGGTGTGCCCCAAGATAAAATAAAGATATTTGGCATTCCCTTTGACCCTGATTTTAATATACCGCAAGACAAAGAAGAAATTATTTCACGGCTTAAATTAAAAACAGGGATACCGACTCTATTGATTATGGGTGGAGGTCAAGGCTTAGGTCCCATAAAAACTATTGTAAGCTCTCTTGAAAAAATAGAATTTGACCTACAGGAAATTATCATCACTGGTACAAATAAGAAACTCTATAAATCATTAAAAAGAAAAATAAAAAAATACAAAAAGAGGCTTTTACTTTTTGGCTATGTGAATAACATTAATGAACTTATGACGGTATCTGATGTTATCATTACTAAACCCGGTGGCATAACTTGTGCTGAGGCGTTAAGTAAGAGATTGCCGATGATTATTACCAAGCCCATTCCGGGTCAAGAAGTCAGCAATACCCGGTATCTTACGGCAAAAGGGGTAGCGGTTAAGATAGATAAACCTAAAGAGATAAATCTGGTGGTTAAAGATTTACTGAAAAACCCACTCACTCTAAAGCGAATGCGCGAATCTATAGATCATATCCGTAAACCTAATGCCAGTCTAGATATCGCAAAATTTCTTTTAAGTATGTAGCGTGTTTAATTATATCCTTTATCGCATTGGACAATTTATCGCCCTTTTTGTTCCACTAAAATTGGCTTACAAAATAGCCGTATTCCTTTCAGATTTACACTATCTTTTTGCTAAAGAGGACCGTCGGCAGGTATTTAATAACCTTAAAGTCATTTTTCCGGAAAAATCAGACAGAGAAATTCGCAGGATTAGATTGAGGATGAAAAGGAATTTTGCCAAGTATCTCGTAGATTTCTTTCGTTTTTCGAAAATAGATAAGAAATACATAAAAAGAAAGATTAAAATTGAGAATCTGCGGTATCTCGATGACGCCCTTTCTAAACAAAAAGGCGTAATTGCCTTAACCGCACATTTGGGAAATTGGGAATTGGGTGGAGTGGTGGTTTCCCTTTTGGGATACTCCCTTGCGGCAGTTGCTCTACCGCATAAAGATAAAAAAGTTGATAATTTCTTTAATCTGCAAAGGAAAAGAAAGGGTATTAAAGTTATCCCCTTGGGAAAGGCGGTAAAGGCCTGTCTAAATACATTGAAAGAAAATAAAATTGTAGCTCTGGTAGGCGATAGAGATTTTACTGAAAAGGGTATAATTATAGATTTTTTTGGCAAACCTACATTTTTACCTGAAGGTCCGGCGGCATTTGCACTTAAAACGGGGGCGATAATCGTGCCGGGATTTATGGTTAGAAATCACGATGATTCTTTTACCTTAAGGATAGAAAAACCCATAGAGCCAATCGCGGTATCTAAATCTATAAATTACCATATAAACGAATTAAAGAAATTGGTCACGCAGTATAAAATCATTATTGAAGACTATATCCGAAAATATCCTGAGCAGTGGTATATGTTTAAGAAATTCTGGATAGACCCCATTTCTCCTAAAGACGCAGGAGCGTTCTAAAATGGCGGAGTTAAAAAAGAGGTAAGGAAAGGGTGAAAATCTGCGTCATTATTCCCACTTATAATGAAGCCAAGGCAATTGGCAAGCTGGTTAAGCAAATTCGTAAGCAGAATTTAGATGTAGTTGTTATTGATGATGGCTCCTCCGATGGCACAGCAAAAATTTCCGAAGACAACGGCGCAGTGGTTTTAAGAAATGAGGTTAATCAAGGTAAAGGTGCCTCATTAATTAAGGGATTTAATTATGCTCTGGAGAAAGACTTTGATGCAATAATTACTATGGATGGAGACGGTCAGCACCTGGCTTCAGATATACCTTATTTCATCCAGCGGGCGTCTTGCTCTGAGAGTGAAATTATTATTGGTAATCGAATGGATAAAACCAAAAGTATGCCTTGGATAAGAATCTGCACAAATAAATTTATGTCCTGGCTAATTTCTTCTCTGGTAAGACAAAAAATTCCCGATACGCAATGCGGCTTTCGGTTGATAAAAAAGGAGGTATTAGAAAAGGTTAATTTAAGAACCATGAAATATGAAACGGAATCTGAGATTTTAATTAAGGCTGCCTGGTTGGGTTTTAAAATTGAATCCATACCCATTAAAACCATCTATAACAATAAAAGAAGTAGAATTAATCCGATTGTAGATACATTAAGATTTATTAGATTTATTTTTAGGGAAATTATTTTCACTCGTTATCACTAGGGCAACTAATGCATATGGATTATGGAATTTTAAGAAAGAGAATGGTCGAGGAACAACTCATTTCCCGCGGTATACAAAACAAAAGGGTATTAGGTGCATTTTATAAAGTAGAGCGCCATAAATTTATTCCGCAAGACTTAAAATCAATTGCCTATGCGGATTTTCCCGTAAGTATTGGAGAAGGACAGACTATATCACAACCCTATATTGTTGCTTTAATGACCGAGCTATTGGATTTAGCCTCTGATGACAAGGTCTTAGAAATCGGCACCGGCTCTGGCTATCAGACTGCAATCCTTGCTGAATTAGCCAAAGAGGTTTATAGTATAGAAAGGATTGCCGCCTTAAGCCAGAGGGCAGAAGGGGTGCTTTTAGATTTGGGTTACACAAACATTAAACTAAAGGTGGATGATGGAACTTTGGGCTGGGAGGAATATGCGCCATTTGATAAAATTATGATTACCGCTGCCAGCCCA
>JAMWCK010000036.1 GCA_023819625.1 Candidatus Omnitrophota bacterium
GTGGGAACCGGGATGAGTCGCAGTTTTAACGAGATTATCCAGATTTTAAACCAGAACCTCAAGACTAATTTTAGTCCCGAATATTTTGATAATCCCTATCAGGGAAGATATCAGGAATTTACCCAGGCAGATATCGGGAATTTAGAGAGACTCCTTAAGATAAAACCGCATTATTCTCTTGAGGCAGGTATCGCTGATTATATTAAGGTATTAAATGAACGTGTCTCTTCATTAGAGCGGGATGTATTGGGGGAGGGGTGAGGTGAAAGAGCTGAAAAGAATAATTTCCCGCTTTGATAAGGCAAGGATTCTTGTTGTTGGGGATTTAATTTTAGATGAGTATATCTGGGGAGATGTGGAGCGCATTTCGCCGGAGGCACCGGTGCCCGTGGTTTGGGCGAAGGAAAGAACGTATCTGCCGGGAGGAGCGGCGAATGTGGCAAATAACCTGTGTTCTTTAGAGGCGAAGGTATGTGTGGTTGGCGTGACAGGAAGAGATAGAAACCAGGAGATTTTATTTCACGAATTAAAAAAAAGAAAGATACCCACCGAAGGTATATTTATTGAATCAGAAAGGCAGACGACCTTAAAGACGCGCATCATTGCCGGGCATCAACAGGTAGTTAGGGTTGACTGGGAGCATACCGCCCCACTTTCTGTGCGATTAAACCGAAAGATCCTAAAATTTATCCAGAACAACATTGATAAGTTTGATGGAATTATTATTGAGGATTATGGTAAGGGCGTAATTAATATGCAACTTGTAAAGGAGATTATTGAGCTGGGGATTAGCCATAAGAAGATTATTAGCGTTGACCCCAAAGAAGAACATTTCCAGTTTTATCGCGGTGTTACAACCATCACCCCAAATCGCAAGGAATTAGAGAATGCCGTCCGCAACTTAAAAATTAAGGACACCACAAATAAATTTAGATTAAATAATGATAGATTATTGACGGATAAGGATATAGATACCGCCGCAGGAGAGATTATGGAGTATCTTAGCTTAGAATCGCTTTTGGTTACCCTGGGTGAGCAGGGAATGCGCTTATTTGAAAAAAACGGTAAAGTCACGCATATACCCACGATTGCCCAGGAGGTATTTGATGTCTCAGGGGCGGGGGATACGGTTGTAGCGACATTTACTTTAGCCTTGTGCAGTAAGGCAACGAAATTACAAGCCGCACACCTGGCGAATATTGCTGCAGGGATTGTGGTGGGTAAAATTGGGACGGCTACCACCACGCAGAGCGAATTATTAGCAAGGATAAAATAATATGGATGTTGTCGGTGTTATTCCCGCAAGATATTCTTCATCACGTTTTGAGGGTAAGGTTCTCGCGGATATCTTAGGCAAGCCAATGCTTGAGCACGTTTGGGAGCGAGCAAAACAGGCACGCCTTTTGGATGATTTAATTATTGCCTGTGATGATGAGCGCGTGCTTTCTGCAGCACGAAATTTTAAGGCAAAGGTAGTTTTGACCTCTAAGGATCATGCCTGCGGCACTGACCGCATCTGCGAGGTAGTAAATCCTCTGGATGTAAAAGTGGTAATAAATATCCAGGCAGATGAGCCACTAATCCATCCGACGATGATTGATAGTGTTGCCCGGGCCTTATTAGAGGATAGTTCTCTTTCTATGGCCACGGTGATGAAGATGATTGATGACCCAGAGTTGATTAGTGACCCCAATGTGGTTAAGGTGGTGATTGATAAGAATAATTTTGCACTTTATTTCTCGCGTTTACCCATACCTTACCGGGCGGAAACTTCCGAGATTAAATTTCCCGTTTATTTTAAACACATTGGTCTATACGGCTACACTAAGGATTTTCTTTTTCTCTATAAGAATTTACCTGTAGCGTATCTAGAAAGGGTGGAGTGCTTAGAGCAATTAAGGGTATTAGAAGAAGGGTTTCGCATCAAGGTTATTGAGACAAAATACGATACGATTGGTGTGGATACACCCGAGGATTTAGAAAAGGTAAAGAAGTATTTAGAAACTAAAAAATTATGACTACAACTTTCATTGCCCAGGCGGATAATATAATAAAAAACAAGAATCTTCAGGTGCAGGAATTTCTGGAAAAATGGAAGGCTTACGGTGCAGTTTCTACACCTCAAGAGATAGTTAATTTAATGATTGCGATAGCAGGGATTAAGAGATGGTATAATCTGGATATCCTTGAACCCGCCTGTGGATTTTGCAACTTTCTTTTTGGTATTTATATTAAATTTCCCTACAACAATTTTACTGGCATAGAAATAAACAAAGAAATCTTTCAGAAAAATAAGAGTCTTTTTTCTAACTTACCGTTTAATTTGATAAGAGAAGATTTTTTATTATATAAGACAGACAAAAAATATGATTTGATAATTGGCAATCCTCCATATGGAATTATTGGTGACCAAACACATTATCCTATATATACATTAAAACAGCAAAAAGACAAATACAAGAGAATTCTTAATACCTGGTTTGGAAAGTACAATATTTATGGCGCATTCATTGAGAAGGGAGTATCTTTGCTTAAAGACAAAGGCGTACTTATTTATATTATTCCGGCCACCTGGATGGTTTTGGATGAGTTTGGAAGATTAAGGAAATTTCTCTCTTGTTTAGGAAAAACAAGGGTTTATTATTTAGGCAAAGATGTATTTAAAGGGGTAAGCGTTTCAGTCTGTATATTGGCTTTTGAGAAGGACGGAAAAGGTGCTCAGTTATATCTTAAAGAAAACAATACCTTCATAAAGAGTGCATCTTTTCCTAATTGGCGAGGGGAAGTATTAACATTTGAGAATAAGGCAACAATAAAGTTAAGAGAGGGTAAAATTTTATTGGGAGAGGTATTTGATATTAAAATTTCCGCGCGATCAACAGAGGTAAAGAATTTTGGAAAAGTTTTGTCAAGGCCACAAAAAGACAGTCTTCCTTTTATGAACGGCAGAAACATCAAAAGGGGTATTATTGAAAGGAAGAACTATACGCATCTCTGGTTATCTCCTAAGGAAACACTTAACCTTAAAAAATTCTACGGGATTTTGCCCCGCATAGTAATTGGTCATACAAAAGGTGGCAAGATAGTTGCGGCACAAGAAAATTTTGGCTATCCTTATGTAGGTGATGTTTACCATCTTTTGCCTAAAGTAAAATTAAATAAGTCAGTATTAAAGGAAATAGTGGATTGGCTTAATTCTGATGAAATTAATAAGTATGTAAAAACCCTTTATAAAGATATTACACCACATATTACTACGACCCAGTTGAAGGCATTACCTCTGAAGTTAAAAACAAAAATTAATACAGAAGACCTTTTTCGATTATGCCATTAGATGAGACAAGGTTTATAAAAATTATTCAAGAATTAATAAAATTTAAATCGGCAGTGAGTCGCCTTCCTATTAAAGCAGAAAGCTGGGAAGAGATTATCTGGGCCAGTTTGGTTTTTATGTATGGACAAGATAAAATAGAATGGGATCCCCAGTCTCACGAAAAAAGTATAGACTTAAAAGTAAGGATTGACGGAAGAACCTTTAGAGTATCTGCCAAGGCAGGAGAAATAAAAAATGATATACTATCTATTTCTTCTTACCGCCTAACTACCTTTAATAAATTGCCGGATATGTTACATTTTATTAAAGAGCAACACAAGAATTTTGACTTTTATCTTATCTGTGCTCGGAATGTTGCGGGAAGATACATAAACTATAGTGTTTTTAAGATAGAGGCAAGGAGGATGAACCCGCCATGGTTTGGGAAAGAGAAGAATTGGCAAAAAACCAAAGGCGGATATGAATTGAAGGTAGGATTCGGTTTTAATGCAAAGATTGTTTTTAAGATGTCCAACCAATTATGGTATTATTTGCCTCTTAAATATCTGACTAAAAAAGAACGCATCGTAAAATTAAGCATTCCCAGGAAAGATTTGGGAGGAGGGTTGATAGAATTTTTGAAAGGGAGATTTTAACCAATGGAAAATGTTAAGGTGGGCAGTATAATTATTGGCAACAATAATCCCCTAGTCTTAATCGCCGGTCCCTGTGTGATTGAATCCGAGCGTTTATGTTTAGAAACTGCCCAGAGAATAAAAGAGATTACCGATCAGCTTAAGATCCCCTTTATTTTTAAGTCTAGTTTTGATAAGGCAAATCGGATGTCTTTGGATTCCTTTCGCGGCCCGGGAATAAAAAGGGGCCTTAAAATCTTAGCCAAGGTAAAGAAAAAATTGAAAATTCCGATATTAAGTGATATTCATTGCCGGGAGGAAATTAAGGAGGCAGCAGAGGTTTTAGATATAATTCAGATCCCGGCATTTTTATGCCGCCAAACAGATATTGTGGTGGCCGCGGGTAAAACCAAAAAGGTAGTAAATATAAAGAAGGGACAGTTCTTAGCTCCCTGGGACATCCTAAATATTATCAAAAAGGTTGAGTCTACGGGTAATAAAAAGATTTTGATTACCGAAAGGGGGGTAAGCTTTGGTTACAATAATCTGGTTTCTGACTTGCGGAGTTTGGCAATTATGCGTGAATTCGGGTATCCAATAATTTATGATGCCACACACAGCATTCAACTGCCAGGAGGAAGAGGCATCTGTTCCGGTGGCCAACGAGAGTTCGTTGCCGGTCTTTCGCGGGCAGCCGTGGCCTTCGGTTGTGACGGATTATTTTTGGAGGTCCATCCTGATCCAGATAATGCCCTCTGTGACGGCCCGAATATGATTAATCCGGATGAATTGGAAAAATTGCTGAAGGAAATTAAAAATATCGAGATGGCGCTAAAGAAGGCTCGTGAATAAAATGAAGAATAGAATGAAGATTAATGTGCTCAAACGGGCAAAAGAGGTTTTGGATATTGAGACAAAGGCAATTCAGGCCTTAAAGCCGCGTCTAAAAGATAATTTTAGGCAGGCATTAGATTTAATATTAAAGGCCAAGGGTAGAGTAGTAGTGAGCGGAATGGGAAAAACGGGGATTATTGCCCAGAAGCTTTCTGCAACTCTGGCCTCTACCGGAACCCCCAGTTTATTCCTCCACTCTGCGGAGGCAATCCACGGAGATTTAGGTAGAGTCACCGCTGATGATGTGGTAATTGTGCTTTCAAACAGTGGAGAGGGCGATGAGATTAAACAGTTGTTGCCGATATTAAAAAAAATCGGTTCCAAAGTTATTGCCCTCACGGGAAATAAAAACTCAACTTTGGCTAAATATAGCGATTGTCTGTTGGATGTGGCGGTGAAAAAAGAGGCCTGTCCGTTGGGTTTGGCGCCTACAGCCTCAACTACCGCCACTCTGGCGATGTGCGATGCCTTAGCCGTTTGTTTATTAGAATTAAAGGGATTTAAAGAAAAGGATTTTGCCTTTTTTCATCCCGGTGGCAGTCTGGGAAAGCGATTGCTCTTAAAAGTAGAAGATATTATGCGCACGGCTAAGGCCCATCCGATTGTGAGGGAAGAGGAAAAAATTTCTGAGGTTTTGGTTAAGATTACCAATGCCCGGGCAGGGAGCGCCACGGTGGTAGATAGACAGGGTAGATTATCGGGTATCTTTACTGATGGAGATTTGCGTCGGCACCTGGAAAAGGACCCTAATTTATCCTTGCGCCGCGTAAAAGAAGTAATGACCAGAAATCCGATTACCGTTAGTCCTAAGATGTTAGCCGCAGAGGCAATGCGTATCTTAAAAGACAAAAAGATTGATGAATTACCGGTGGTAGATAAAAATGGCCGACCTGTAGGCCTCCTCGATGTCCAGGACTTATTAAAGGTAGGATTGGTTTAATGTGTCTTAATTCTACTTTAACCCTTAGGAACACACATTTGCCAATAATTCTTCTCTGATCCTAATGGTACACGCAACGATATGGGTGCCTACGCTGGGTGGGCACAGGAATTGTGGGTGCGCATCATTCTTTGGTAGAGAAGGGCTACATCGGCTGTAAACTGCCCCGTCTGGTTAAAGGAGAGGATTATATTGAGTAAAAAGGGGATGTGGGAGAGAAAGAGATTTAAGGTTTTAGAAAGACAGGAGAGGTTGGCTTTAAGAAGGATGTCTGTCAAAAAGAGTATAAGGATTATGGAAAGTCTGCTTGATTCAGGAATAGTTGAAGAGTTTAAGAGAATTCAAAAAGAATTAGACTTAAAGAGATGACAGAGAAAGTAAGTTTTTCGGATTATTTTAGGGCTTCTATTGATTTGGTAGAGAGATCAAAGGTTGACTATTTGATTATCGGTGGGGTTGCGGTGGGCGTCTGGGGAAAGCCGAGACTTACCGAAGATTTGGATTTGATGATTTTTATTCAACGTAAGAATTTAAAAATTGTCTTTGAAAATGCAAAAAAATTAGGTTTTAAATTTAACGAAAAAAAGATTATCGCCCAGGCAAAACTTGTAGGTGTATTTAAAATTTTTTATAAACATTTTCATTTAGATTTTCTCATCCCTTCTCTTGAATTTGAAAAAGATGCCCTTAAGAGGAAGCAAAAAGTAAAAATATTTGAGAGAGAAGTTTTTGTCCCCTCAAAAGAAGACCTGTTACTTTTAAAAATAATTCCTGGCCGGCCAAAAGATATAGTTGATGCGGAAGGTATTGTTGACCGCCATAAAAATAAATTAGACATAAAATATTTAGAAACCTGGGCACAAAAATTATCTGATGAGGCGCAGGATTTACGAATTTATAATGAATTAAAGAGATTACTTTCCTTAAAATAAATGGATGAGATTGTTTTAGAGAAGGCCAAAAAAGTTAAATTGTTGCTTTTAGATGTGGACGGAGTTTTGACTGATGGCCGGATTATCTATGATTCGCAGGGACACGATATGAAATTCTTTGATGTGCACGATGGCCTGGGGGTTTATCTATTGAAGAAAGGAGGTATTCCGACGATACTCATTACTGCCAAGGGTTCACGGGCTATCCGGCCCCGCGCACGGGATATGCAGGTGGATGCGATCTTTGAAAATGTCTCACCCAAGAGTTCTGTTCTGGATAAAATCTTAAAGCGATATAAAGTCAAGGCAGAGGAGGTTTGTTTTATGGGAGATGATTTAGTGGACTTGTGTCTGATGAAGAAGGTTGGTTTTGCGGTGGCAGTATTTAATGCCTGCCCGGAAATTAAGCAGTCTGCCAGTTACGTTACTTTAAGAGAAGGGGGTCGCGGTGCAGTCAGGGAGGTGGCAGAGTTAATCTTAAAAAGTCAGAATAAATGGCGAGAAATGGTAAGTGGCTATGAGCTTTAAGGTCTTTATTATGCCTATTGTCTTGGTCGGTCTGGCTATGTCTTTTACGCTTGCCCAGCAGGAAAATACAGCCCAAGAAACACAGCAGCAGATTAGCGAGTTTTCTCTGGCTGGCTACGGAGAAAAAGGTGAGAAGATCTGGGATATCTCCGGTAAGACCGCGGATATCTTTGGTAATGTGATCAAGCTACAGGATATCGTGGGTAATATGTACGGCAAGGAAAATATTCGGCTTACCGCCAAGAACGGGGATTTTGACAAACTACAAGGTAAGGTGCATGTCGAAGATAATGTAGTTATTGCTACCTCTTCCGGAGCGAAGCTTACTACTAACTCCTTAGATTGGGATAGAAAAGAAGAGATTATTGTCACGGAGGACAAAGTGAATATTACGCGGGAAAATATGACTACGCAGGCACAAGGAGCAATCGGTAGGCCAAATCTAAACCAGATAACCCTTAAAAAAGATGTTCAGGTCAAGATAAACCCGCAGGAAGAAAAAGACAAAATTATAATTACCTGCGATGGACCACTAGAGATAGATTATGCCAAAAATATCGCGGTTTTTAAGAATAATGTTAAGGTTGAGAACGAAGACAATCAGATATATAGCGATGCGATGGAGGTATATTTTATAAAGGATCAGGCAGTTGAGACAAGCAAGGCCAAAGTCGAAGGTGAGACAATGTTCATGGGCACAAGAATAGAAAAGATTGTCGCCCGCGGCAATGTCAAAATTGTGCGCGGCGAGAATTTATCCTACAGCGACGAGGCAATCTATACTGTCGCAGATAAAAAGGTTGTGCTTACGGGAAGACCAAAATTAATTATTTATTCTACAAAGGAATTAGGTAATGCATCTTCTGCAAATTAAAGGTTTAGCCAAATCCTACGATGGCCGAGAAGTAGTTAAGGGTCTAGATATGGAGGTTCGGCGCGGAGAGATTGTTGGGCTTTTAGGTCCTAACGGCGCAGGTAAGACTACTACCTTCTATATGGTGGTGGGGATCATCCCTCCTAACCGCGGCAAGATTATCTTTGATTACTACGATATTACCCATCTACCCATTCACGAACGCGCGCGTTTAGGAATAGGTTATCTTTCTCAGGAACCTTCGGTTTTTCGCAAACTCACGGTAGAAGAAAATATTATGGCGATTCTGGAGACCTTACCGATAAATAGAACCGAAAGGCAGCAGCGTTTGAAAAATCTGCTTAATGAATTAGGCATTGCTCATCTTGCAAAGAATAAGGCCTATACTTTATCCGGAGGTGAAAGGAGACGTTTAGAGATTACCCGGGCATTGGTGACTAATCCCTCTTTTATCCTTCTGGATGAACCATTTTCAGGAATTGACCCCATTGTTGTTAATGAGACGCAGGAGATTATTAAGGAATTAAAACAAAAGGGCTTGGGAATTTTACTTACTGACCATAATGTCAGAGAGACCCTTTCCATTACTGACCGCGCCTATCTGATTGCGGAAGGAAGAATTCTCATTTCCGGAACCGCAGAGGACCTAATTAATAATCCTAAGGCCCGCGAGATTTACCTGGGAGAGAGATTTAGGATGTAAAAAGAGACGTGAAAACCGAAGTTAAAAAAATAGACTCTACAAAAAGAGAAATTAGTATTCAGATTGGCGGTGAGGTGGTTAAAAATAAATTTGACAGCGTCTATAAAAAAATTGCCAAAGATGCAAAGGTGCCGGGTTTTCGTCCGGGAAACGCACCACGGGATATTTTAGAAAAACACTATTCCTCCTACGCACACCAACAGGTGCTTGAAGAATTGATTCCTTTAGTTTACAATCAGGCAATTGAAAAAGAGGGTTTAGATGTGGTAGAATTACCTGAGATTTTTGATGTGAAATTAGACCAACAGAATCTTTCTTTTAAGGCACGGGTTGAGGTGACGCCAGAGATTCCGGTCAGAAATTATAAGGGAATAAAAATAGAGTATAAAAAAATCAATGTTTCGGTTGAGGAGATAAAGAGCGCAGTAGAGGCCATTAAAGAATCGCGCAAAGCGGAAGCGGTTGATGATTCTTTGGCCAAGGGATTAGGTTATCCTAATCTGACAGAATTAAAAAACGCACTGGAGAGGCAAATCTATTTACAAAAAGAAAATCTGCAGCGCACAAAAATTGAAAACGAACTTTTAGAAAGAATTACTAAGGATTTGGATTTTAAGTTGCCCGAAGCCTTATTGAAGCGTCAATTAGAGGAACTCTTGCGGCAGGCAAAATTGGATTTGGCATTAAAGGGTCTTTCTTCAGAGAAAATTGAGCAAGAGGAGAAATCATTATCAGAACAATTACAACCCCAGGCAAAAAAACAGGTAAAGATTTATCTGGTTTTAGCCGCGATTGCCAAAAATGAAAATATTCCTTTAGATGACCAGATGCCGCGTCGGGTTATGGAATTTTTACTAAGACAGGCAGATTGGCAAG